>DATCJI010000438.1:0-2713 GCA_036562835.1 Xanthobacteraceae bacterium
CTCTCCCAATTGGAGAGGGAGCAGGCCTTAGCGAGCCGACGAAATGCGATTCAAATCTCAGCTCAGCGCATGAACGAGAAGACGCGATTCATGCTGGCGCTGATTGCGCCCGCGGCGCTGGTCCTGCTCTGCTTTCAGATCGTGCCGATCCTGACCGGCGCCAATGCAAGCTTCCGCGACTGGACCCTGCACGACCCAAAAGGGACCTGGCTCGGCTTTGCCAACTATCTTTACGTGCTGCGCGATGCCGATTTTATCCAGATCGTGCTGCCGAACACGTTCGGCTTCATGGCCGCGAGCGTTGCGTGCTCGCTCGTGCTTGGCCTCCTCCTCGCGTTGATGCTCAACAAGCGATTTTCCGGCCGCTGGCTGGTGCAATCGTTCGTGCTGCTGCCGCTAATGGTGGCACCGGTGATTGCCGCCATCATGATCCGGTGGATGTTCAACGATCAGTTTGGGGTGGTGAACGCCATCCTTGAGGCGCTCGGGTTCGAGCCCGTTGCCTGGCTGACCCAGCGCTGGACCGCATTCTTCGTCATCCTGCTTACCGACATCTGGCTCTGGACACCGTGGTTCGCGCTCATTCTGCTCGCCGGCCTGCAAAGCCTGCCACCCGAGCCGTTCGAGGCGGCAGCAATCGATGCGGCGGGCGCCTGGCGCACGTTCCGCTACATCACGCTTCCTATGCTGCGCCCGGTAATGGCCGTGTGCGTGGTGATCCGCTCGATCGATGCCTTCCGCACGTTCGATACCATCTGGACGATCTCCGGCGGCGGGCCCGCGCGCGCGACCGAAGTGTTCAGCATCTACGCCTATGTCGAGTCCTTTCAGTTTCTCAATCTTGCGCGCGGCTCCGCGGCGGCCGTGATCGGCGCCATCATTATTGTGGTGTTCGCCATGCTGCTCTACCGCATGCTCAACCGCTTCGTCGAAGTCTCGCGATGAGCGCGCCGGCAACGACCCTGGCTGAGCCTGCATCGGAGTCCACGGGCTTCTTCGCGGCGCTCGCGCCGGGCGGCAAACGCGCTCTGTTCGCGCTCACTGCGGTTGCGATCTGCCTCTTGTTCGCCTTCCCGGTATTCTGGCTCGTCCTCACATCATTGCGTCCGGCGAGCGGCGTCTACTACGTGCATCGCGGGACCGAGTTCACGCTCGACAATTTCAGCGAGGTGCTCTCGCAAGATCTCGTACTCAAGGCGCTGTTCAACAGCTTTGCCATCTCGACGCTCGCGACCGTGCTCTCGCTCGGCGTGACCGCGACCTCGGGCTACATGCTGTCGCGCTTCCGCGGGCCCATCCCGAACGCCTGGTTCTCGCTCATTTATGTGTTTCGCTGCGTGCCCTATGTGGCCTGGGTGCTGCCGCTTTATTTCGTCACCCAGCAGCTGCGCATCTTCGATACGTATTGGGGCCTGCTGCTTCCGCACGTCGCGGTGCACATCTGCTTCTTTTCGTGGATCATGAAAGGTTTCTTCGACGGCATCGATCCGTCCATGGAATATGCCGCCATGATCGACGGCTGCTCGCGCTGGGGCGCGTTCTGGCGCGTGGCCCTGCCGTCCGCGGTGCCGGGCCTGACCGCGCTCGCCATCCTGTGCTGGCTGTTCACCTGGAACGAGTTTTTGTTCGCGCTCATTCTCACTGCGCACGAGACGCCAATCCTCACCGTTGTGATGGCGCAGTTCGTGCACGAGCTCGGCATGGAGTGGAATCTCATGAGCGCGACGGCGGTGATCGCGCTTGTTCCCGCGCTCGTCGTTACCCTGTTTGGGCAGAAATACGTGCTGCGCGGGCTGCGCGTGTGATCATGGCGCAATTCTGATATGGCGGAAGTCGCGCTCCTCAACGTGCAGAAAACCTACGGCCATGTGCCGGCGGTCAAGGACATCACGCTCGAGATAAAGGATCGCGAGTTCGTTGTCCTCGTCGGACCCTCGGGATGCGGCAAGTCTACGACCTTGCGCATGATCGCGGGGCTTGAGGACATCAGCGGTGGAAAGATTCTCATCGGCGGCAGGGTGGTCAATCATCTGCCGCCGCGCGACCGCGACATCGCCATGGTGTTTCAGAACTACGCGCTCTACCAGCACATGAGCGTGCGCGACAATCTGGCGTTCGGCTTGCGCAATCGAAAAGTACCGGAGAGCGAGATTGCCGAGGCCATCGCGCGCGCCGCAAAAATCCTCTCGATCGAGCCGCTGCTCGAGCGCCGGCCGCGGCAACTCTCCGGCGGACAGCAGCAGCGCGTGGCGCTCGGCCGCTGCATCGTACGCAACCCCAAGGTTTTTCTGTTCGACGAGCCGCTGTCGAATCTCGATGCGCAGCTGCGTGCGCAGATGCGGCTCGAGCTGAAGGAGCTGCGGCAGCGCGTGCAGACCACTTCGGTTTTCGTCACCCACGACCAGGTCGAGGCGATGACGCTCGGGGACCGCATCGTGGTGATGAAGGATGGCGTGGTGCAGCAGGTGGGCACGCCTCTCGACCTCTATCGCAAACCTGTCAACCGGTTCGTTGCCGGTTTCATCGGCTCGCCTTCAATGAATTTCATCACCCTCAACGTGAACGCGGCGGACGGGCGCTTTTTGGTTGGGGGCGAGGACTTCTCTTTCTCACTTCCCGCGCGCGTCGCGCCCAGCCTGGGCGCGCGGGTCGGGGGGCCGGTCTGCGTCGGCATGCGCCCGCAACACATCCGGCTGGGCAAACCGGCCGGCGA
>DATCJI010000109.1:0-2170 GCA_036562835.1 Xanthobacteraceae bacterium
TTCAAGGCTGTGTGCAAGTGTTCGATAGCCGACGTCCAGTCGCCCGGCTTGCTCTGATGAAATAGACGCATCGTCGGATACCAGACAGTGTTTGCGCCTTCACGCGGCCAGCGCCAGTCGCAGTCTCGTTGCAAGAGCAGCCATACCGGCCGCGCGAGCGCGCCGGCGAGATGGGCGGCCATGGTGTCGACGGAGATAATCAGATCGAGCGCAAGCATGCGCGCCGCCGTCTCGATCACGTCATCAGCGCCCCACTGAATTGCCGGAATGGACGGGGCCTCGGATGCCCGCGGTCCTCGCTGCAAGGAAAAGAAACGAATGCCGGGAATGCGCGCGAGTGCTTTCACATCCTTGAGGCGAAGCGAGCGTCCTTCATCCCAGTCCCCCGCGGCCCAGACCAAGCCAACGCTGAGTGAACGGTCGCGTGCGGGCGCAGCCGACTGGTGGGGAACAAACAGATAAGGCACATCCCGCGGAATGGACGCGATGCGCAGCGCGTGCGGCAATTCCATGATCTCGACATCGGCGTTGTAATCGGTCTGCGGGCTACCGTCGTGCAAGGGAATCGCTTCATCGACGCCCGCAACGCTTCGCGCGATCGGAATGAGCGCCGGCTGTGCCCAGAGCACGACAGAGCGCGCGATCCGTCGCAAAGGACGAACAAAACGAATGAACTGGATGGTGTCGCCGAGGCCGTGATAGCAGCGAACCAGTACACGCTTGCCGCCGAGCGGTTCTCCATTCCAGACCGGCTGCAGGTGACGCGGCCGATCCCACCATGGCTCTTGCTGCATGAGCCGTCGTCTGAGGTGTGCGTCGCAGATCTGCCAGGCCCGTTCCAGGTCGCCCCGCCGCATAGCCGCGGCCCACGCGCTGTCTACCGGTTGATCGACCTGCATGGGCGGAAGAACCGCGTATGCGGCGGTTGGTTCGGATTGTGGCAAGGCCGAGGCACGCTTCACTTCTTTATTAGGGAACGGGCGCGCAGCTATGCAGAAACGGGACGCGGCGGTGCGATATTGCAGCGCACAATAACGTGATTTGATCAAGATTCAGAATAGCTTATCTCCGCCCCTCCACCCACGAGATGATTCGCCCCGGCGGCGCAGCTCGCGCGTTGAGGGCCAACAAAGAAGGAGACGCTGATGGCTCCTCCATCTCCATATCGGCCGCTCAACGTCGCGCTCGTGCTCGCGCTGTGCGCCGTCGTTTTCAGCGCGCGCCTGCTGATGGGCTACATGCATACGCCTGGAATGGCGCCCCCGACTCCGCCGCAAGAGGTAGAGCGGCTCGGCCACTACGGCGAGCTTCCGCCTCTGTGGTGATCGTGATTTTCAGAAAATAGTGAGGTGGTGCCGCAGGAGGGATTTGAACCCCCGGCCACCCGCTTACGAAGCGGATGCTCTACCGCTGAGCTACTGCGGCCTCCCGTGAGGCGCCAGATGTAGGCGAAACGCGGTATGCGGGCAAGCGCGTACGTAGCCCGTAGCCCGGATGAGCGTAAGCGAAATCCGGGGGTGCCGTCATGCGCGGGCTTGCTCCGCGCATCCACGTCCTTGTCGACTGAAACAAGACGTGGATGGCCGTGACAAGCGCAGCCATGACGTCTCTCTCGTCCCCGGATATCGCTTCGCTCTATCTACGCCTTCGCTACACCTTGGCGCCACAAAACTCGGCGCGGATTTTTTCGCTGTGCTCGCCGACAGCCGGCACGCGGCCGAAGCGCCGTTCGATGTCGCCGCTGCGCGCCGGAGGCGCGGGATACGCGATCTTCCCGGACGGCGTGTCCACCATGATGCGGCAGGTGCGGGTGCGTGGCCAGAAGCGCCGGATCGTTCACGCGTGCAAACGCGATCTGCGCGCGATCAAACTTTGCGGTGAGCGCCGCTTCCGTCGTTTTCCCAAAAATTTCCGCAACGCGCGCATCCGTTTTTGCGCGGCGCTTCACACGGTCGACATTGGTGGCGAAAAGCGGATCGCGCGCGAGCGCCTTGTCCTCCAGCACTTCCTCGGCCAGCACGCGCCATTCGCGGTCGCTCTGGATCGAGATCAGAATGTCGGCGCCGTCGCTCGTCTTGAACACGCCATACGGCGCAATCGACGTATGCGCGAGGCCCATGCGCCTGGGCGGCATGCCGCCTTCGTGCTGCAGGAGCGGCACCGTCATCCA
>DATCJI010000128.1:0-3336 GCA_036562835.1 Xanthobacteraceae bacterium
CCCGTCCGCCACCGCGCCGGTCAAGGTAACCGATTCGGTCATCCGCAACTTACAAGGATGACGGATTAAGTTAGGTGTTTCCTCGTCCGGCCATGAAATCGCATGTGCAGGTGGCCGTCATCGGTGGCGGCGTTGTCGGCTGCAGCGTTCTCTATCACCTCACCAGGGCAGGCTGGCGCGATGTCGTGCTCATTGAGCGCAATGAGCTGACCTCGGGATCCACGTGGCATGCCGCAGGCGGCATGCACACGATCAACAGCGATCCGAACGTCGCCAAGCTGCAGCAGTACACGATCAACCTCTACCAGGAGATCGAGAAGATCTCCGGCCAGTCCTGCGGCATCCACATCACCGGGGGCCTGATGCTGGCGGGCACGCCCGAACGCATGGACTGGCTACGCCTCGTGCACTCGCGCGGGCGCTATCTCGGCATGCACACCGAGTTCGTCGACATGGACGAGGCCGCGCGGCTGTTTCCGCTGCTGGACAAGCGCTGCTTCGTGGGTGCCCTCTACGATCCAATCGAGGGCCACGTCGATCCGTCCGGCGTGACGCACGCCTTTGCCAAGGCCGCGCGCGTCAACGGGGCGGAGGTCTATCGCTTTACGCGCGTTATCGATCTGCAACCGCAACCCGATGGCAGTTGGGTGGTGATCACCGACAAGGGCAGCCTGCACGCCGAGCACGTGGTCAATGCGGCCGGGCTTTGGGCGCGCGAAGTCGGGCGCATGAGCGGGCTCGAGCTGCCGGTGCTCGCCATGGAGCACCAGTATCTGATCAGCGAGGACATTCCCGAGGTCGCGCAGTCCAACAAGGAGATGCTGCACATCGTCGATTTCGAGGGCGAGATCTACATGCGCCAGGAAGGCAAGGGCATGTTGCTCGGCACCTATGAGCGGGCCGGCGTGCCATGGTCGGAGCGCGAGACGCCCTGGCACTTCAGTCTGGAGCTGCTGCCGCCCGATCTCGACCGCATCGCGCCGAGTCTCGAAGTCGGATTCAGGCACTACCCGCCCATCGAGAAGGCGGGCATCAAAAAGATCATCAACGGGCCCTTTACGTTCGCGCCGGACGGAAATCCGGTGATCGGTCCCGTTCGCGGGCTCGAGAACTACTGGGTTGCCTGCGGGGTGATGGCGGGTTTCAGCCAGGGCGGCGGCGTCGGGCTTGCGCTCGCACACTGGATGGTCGAAGGCGACCCGGGTGCCGACATCTGGGCCATGGATGTCGCGCGCTTCGGCGACTGGACCACCATGGCCTACACCAACGCCAAGGTGCGCGAGAATTATTCCCGCCGTTTTCGCATCCGCTTTCCCAACGAGGAGCTGCCCGCGGCGCGACCGCTGCGCATGAGCCCGGTCTACGATCGCCTCAAGGCGAAAGGGGCCGTGTTTGGCGCCGGGTTCGGCCTCGAGCATGCGCTCTGGTTTGCGCCGGGAGGGATCGAGCCGATAGAAGAAGTAACATTCCGGCGCTCGAACGCGCATCCTCATGTCGCCGCCGAGTGCCGCGCGGTGCGGGACGCGGTCGGGCTCCTCGAAATCTCGAGCTACGCCAAATACGAGATGAGGGGACCGCAGGCGGAAGCCTGGATTGGCGAGCTGTTTGCCAATCGCGTGCCGCGGGTTGGCCGCATCCTGCTCAGCCCCATGCTCAGCCAGCAAGGCAAGGTCATCGGCGATTTCACCGTTGCGCGTACGGGAGCAGAAAGCTTTCTGATCTTTGGCTCCGGGGTTGCCGAGGACTACCACATGCGTTGGTTCGAAGCGCACGTGCCGAACGCCGGGCTGGTTGTGCGCTCGCTGCGCACCGAGCTCCTTGGCTTTGCCATCGCGGGCCCGCGTTCGCGCGAGCTCCTTTCCCGGCTGACCCCGCACGACATATCGAACAAGTCTTTTCCGTTTCTGTCCATTCGGCGCATGGAAGTGGGCGCAATTCCCGCCTTTGTCGGCCGTATCTCGTTCAGTGGCGAGTTGGGCTATGAGATTTGGGTGCGCGCCGATTATCAGCTCGCGCTCTATGAGCTGCTGATGCAGGCCGGCGCCGAGCTTGGCATCCGTCCCTATGGGGCGCGGGCACTCACGTCCATGCGGCTCGAAAAAAGCTTTGGCAACTGGGCGCGCGACTTCCGCCCGATCTACAGTCCCGGCGAAGCGGGCCTCGACCGTTTCATCGCGTTCGAGAAGCCGAGCTTCGTCGGACGCGAAGCGGCGCTCAAGGAGCGCGCGCAAGGGCCGCAACGCCGGCTGGTTACGCTGATCGTGACGGCAAACGGGGCCGACGCGATCGGCGACGAGCCCGTGTTTCACAAGGACGAGGCGATCGGCTGGATCACCTCGGGGGGGTATGGGCATCGCATAGAGAAGTCCCTGGCTTTGGCCTATGTGCCGGCGTCAGTGGCGCAGGCGAAGAACGAGCTTGAGGTGGAGATTCTGGGCGAGCGCCAGCCGGCTTTGATCGCCGATCGGCCGCCCTATGATCCTGACGGCGCGCGCATGCGCAGCTGACACTTCGTCATTGCCGGGCTTGACCCGGCAATCCATCTTTTTGCGGCAAAGATGGACCCGCGGATCAAGCCCGCGGGTGACCCATCGGGACTGTATTCAAATCGTCTTTCAAAATTTGTCGGCGAAGTTGCGCCTTTCCGCGACAACGCGGGCGACGATGCCTCGCTCCTCATCATTTCTCGTCAACTGCTCGACCTGGTCCAGCTGATTCGAGGCAATCATCTGCAGCATCTCGGTGCGAATGGCCCCACCTTGGCCGCGCGGCAACGCGGTGCTGATTTGAATCTGCTCGGGGGGCGGGACCTTACGCAGATTGCGCGCGAGCTGTTCACGCAATTCCCGTTCCGAGAGCACTTCCGTGCCCTCGACGAAAGCGTAAAGGCTGTGCTTGCCCCCGCGGTCATAGAATAAAACGACGGCGGCATCCTGCACTCCCGGATATCGCTTGAGGCATTCGGCAATGCGTGGGCCGTCATGGGCGAGCCGCGTGCCGCCGCCTTCCTGATCGACGAAGCCCAGAATTCCGCGCGTCGCGAGGTGGTAGATTTTCTTGCCAGTAAGCAGCCACCAGCTCGACAGCGGCGTCTTGCGCGCGCGCATCTTCCATTCTGCCGGAGTCATTTCCTCGAGCAGATAACGATGCTTGTGCTTGAGCAGATGGCGCAAATCCTCATAGGCGAGCAGCCGAAAAAGACGGCTGCGGCGGGAAAACGAGGAAGCGAGCTGAAAGTCCGTGAGATACGCGCGACCATCGCGTCCGCGCAGCCAGTTCTGCTGCTTGGATAGATCATTGTGACAGATGCCTGCGCGGTGCAGCTTGCGCAGCGCA
>DATCJI010000153.1:0-1877 GCA_036562835.1 Xanthobacteraceae bacterium
GCGGCAAGCGTGCCCTCTTTGTCCTCCTGCATATCCTTTTGGTAGGCGAGCGGCAGGCCTTTGAGAACGATGAGGAGCCGTTCCAACGCCGCAATGATGCTGCCCGTTTTCCCACGGACCAACTCGGCTGCATCGGGATTGCGCTTCTGCGGCATGATCGAGGAGCCGGTGGTAAACCGGTCCGACAGTGTGATGAGACCGATGAGGGGTGATGACCAGAGGACAATTTCCTCGGCAAAGCGCGACAGGTGCACGGCCGTGATTGTCGCCGCCGCAAGCGGTTCCAGGACGAAGTCCCGATCTGAGACCGCATCTATGGAATTGCTCATGGGAGCGTCGAAGCCGAGCGACTTCGCCGTGATCAGCGGATCTATCGGGAAGGCGGTGCCGGCGAGGGCCGCCGCGCCGAGCGGGGATCGGTTCACGCGTTTGCGCGCATCGGCAAAACGACCGCGGTCGCGCGCCGCCATCTCCACATAGGCGAGCAGATGATGGCCGAACGTGACCGGCTGCGCCGTTTGCAGATGCGTGAATCCGGGCATCACGGTGTCGGCATGCGTCAGCGCCTTTTCGGCCAGCGCGTACTGATAATTGGCAAGCGCCGCGTCGATGTGATCGATTGCATCCCGCACCCAAAGGCGGAAATCGGTGGCGACCTGATCGTTGCGCGACCGGGCGGTGTGCAGCCGTCCTGCTGCCGGTCCGATCAGCTCCGCAAGCCTGTTTTCGACGTTCATATGGATGTCTTCGAGCTCGCGCCGGAACGTGAATTTCCCGCTCTCGATTTCCGACAGAATCCTGTCCAGGCCCTGCGCGATGTCGCGGGCGTCCTTTCTGCTGATGATCGCTTGCTTGGCGAGCATTGCGGCATGTGCCTTGCTCGCAGCAATATCTTGTCGAAACAGGTGCTTATCGACCTCTATCGAGGCATTGATGTCTTTGAGTAGCGCGTCGGAGGACTGCCCGAAGCGACCGCCCCACATTTTGTTGACCATGGCAGACTCGCGCCTGAAACCGTCCCTTGATACAGCACGCCGATGATTCGCGCGCTGCGTCCACCAGGGGAGGGTCTCCATCGCCGCTGGATTTTGATGTTTGCGGCGGTAGCAGCCGTCGCGCTCCTAGGGGCGGCGGTATACGGGACGCTGCGGTTTCCACGCAATGCATCTGAGGCCCGCTGCGAACCTGCCGTTGCGCTTGCCCGGCGCGTTGCCCCTCTGGCTCACGGCGAAGTCGCTGCATTCACGGTCGCCGAGGAGCCCATGGTGGTGCCGGACCTCGCGTTCTTCGATGGTGGCGGTGTCGAGCGACACTTGTCCGAGTGGCAGGGACGCACCGTGCTCCTCAACCTGTGGGCAACGTGGTGCGTGCCGTGCCGGAAGGAAATGCCGGAGCTCAACACGTTGCAGGAGAAGCTGGGAGGGCCAGGTTTTGAGGTCGTGGCCGTCAATATCGACACGCGCGATGCGGAGAAGCCGCGCGCTTGGCTCAAGGCAGCAGGAGTCGACAAGCTTGCCTATTATGCGGATAGCGCCGCGAAGGTATTTCAAGTGCTGAAGAAAGTTGGCCGCGCACCAGGATTGCCGACCTCACTCGTGATCGATCCGGCTGGGTGCGAGATCGGGACGATTGCGGGACCGGCCGAATGGGCAAGCGCCGATGCGCTCGCGTTGATTACTGCTGCGCTCGATGGGGGAGGGGACGCTCGTGCGCGGGCGCATAGCCCCGTCGGGGGCCAAGCGGCGAATTGAATAATCAGCGCGTGGGGACCGGCTTCTCGCCGCGATAATCGTAAAAGCCGCGCTGTGTCTTGCGCCCGAGCCAGCCGGCTTCCACGTATTTCACCAGCAGCGGGCATGGCCGATATTTGGAATCGG
>DATCJI010000452.1:0-2535 GCA_036562835.1 Xanthobacteraceae bacterium
CAATCGACTTCAAGGCCACCTACGACGGCTCCGAAAGAGAGCCGATCGTGCTGCCCGCCGCTTTTCCGAATCTTCTCGCAAATGGCGCGCAGGGCATTGCAGTGGGCATGGCGACCTCGATCCCTCCGCATAATGCCGCAGAGCTCTGCGACGCCTGCCTGCATCTGATTTCAACCCCAAATGCGCGCAGCCGAACGCTCCTCAAATACGTGCAGGGACCCGATTTCCCGACCGGCGGAGTCATTGTCGACACGCCCGAAGTCATTGCCGAGGCCTACAACACCGGCCGCGGTTCCTTCCGCGTGCGGGCGCGCTGGCACAAGGAGGACACCGGGCGGGGAACGTACCAGATCGTCGTCACGGAAATTCCCTGGCTGGTGCAGAAGGGCCGGCTTGTCGAGCGCATTGCCGAGCTCGTCAACGAGAAGAAGCTTCCGCTTGTAGCTGATGCACGCGACGAATCCGCCGAGGACATCCGGCTCGTCATCGAGCCGCGCTCGCGTGCCGTCGACCCCGAGCTCCTGATGGAATCTCTTTTCAAGCTCACCGAGCTGGAAAGCCGCATTCCGCTGAATATGAATGTTCTGATTAAAGGCCGCATCCCGCAGGTGGTTGGCCTTGCGGAGGCGCTCAACGAGTGGGTGGCGCACCGGCGCGAGGTGCTGCTGCGACGTTCGCAGTACCGCCTTGATCAGATCGAGCATCGCATCGAAGTGCTCGGCGGGTATCTGGTCGCCTATCTTAATCTCGACCGCGTAATCAAGATCATTCGCAATGAAGACGAGCCGAAGCCCGTTTTGATGAAGGCTTTTCGCCTTTCCGAGCTGCAAGCCGACTCGGTCCTGAACATGCGGTTGCGCAATTTGCGCAAGCTCGAGGAAGTGGAGATCAAACGGGAGGACAAGGAGCTCCGGGCCGAGCGCAAGGACATCAAGGCGCTGCTGGGCTCGGAAAAGGAGCAATGGAAACGCGTGGCGGACGAGATCAAGGCGCTGCGCGCGAAGTTCGGACCGAACAGCGCGCTGGGCAAGCGCCGAACCGGCTTTGCGCAAGCGGCTGAGCACGACAAGCTCGCCATCGAGCAGGCCCTCGTCGAGCGTGAGCCCATCACGGTCGTCGTTTCAGAGAAGGGCTGGGTCCGGGCACTGCGCGGCATCGTCACCGACCTCTCGGGCGTTGCATTCAAGGCGGATGACCATCTGAAATTTGCGTTCCCCGCCGAGACCACGTCGAAATGTCTGGTCCTGGCAAGCAATGGACGCTTCTACACGCTGGAAACCGCCAAGCTTCCGGGCGGACGCGGCCACGGAGAGCCGATCCGGCTGTTCGTCGACCTCGAGCAGGATGCCGAGCTCATCGGCGTGTCGCGATACGAGGGCGGGCGCAAATTGCTGGTGGCGAGCGCGCAGGGGCGCGGGTTTGTAGTGGCCGAGGACGAATGTCTCGCCAACACACGCAAGGGCAAGCAGGTGCTCAACGTGAGCCCGCCGGATCGGGCGAGAGCCGTGACGCCGGTCGAAGGCGAACTCGTTGCTGCCATAGGTGAGAACCGCAAAATGCTAATCTTTCCGCTGGAGCAGGTGCCGGAGATGGCGCGCGGGCGCGGGGTCCGTCTGCAGCGATACCGAGACGGCGGACTAAGTGATGTGAAAACTTTCAAGGCTGATGAAGGACTAGCCTGGACGGATTCCGCCGGTCGGGCCTTCTCGCTCGGCCTCACCGAGCTCGCCGACTGGCGCGGCAACCGCGCCGACGCCGGCAGGCTCGCGCCCAAGGGATTCCCCCGCAGCAACAAATTTCGCCGTCCGCCCGGCAACTCGAATGGGCGCGCAACTGAGTAGTTCTGAGGGATACGGTAATCGTCTAACTGTCGACGCGTTTCCAGCCGTCGGGCGTGAGCCGTTGTTGCGGCAGGAAGCGTCCTTTGTAATCCATCTTGCGCGAACCCTGCACCCAATACCCCAGATAAACATATGTCAGCCCCATGCGCTTGGCTCGGGCGATATGCTCAAGAATCATGAATGTGCCCAGCGAACGTGCTGATACGTCGGAGTCGAAAAACGAATATACCATCGACAGTCCGTCGCTCAGCACATCGGTAAGCGCAACGGCCAGCAGTTCGCCTGCGGTGTTGCCTCCACCCCGACCGATCCCTCCCAGCCTGCGGTATTCGATCACTTTCGTTTCCACATGGCTGTCCTCGACCATCATGGCGTAGTCGAGCACTGTCATGTCAGCCATTCCGCCGTCCCGGTGCCGCGAGTCGAGATACGAGCGGAACACCGAATACTGCTCGGAAGTGGGGATAGGTGCTCGCAACTCGGCTACGATGTCCCGGTTGCGCTCGGCTATACGCCGCATGCTGCGCGTGGGCGCGAAGTCTTCGACGATAACACGCACCGACACACAGGCGCGACAGTTCTCGCAAGCGGGTCGATAGGCGATGGATTGGCTGCGGCGGAACCCGCCATGCGTCAACAGGTCGTTTAATTCCGGCGCGCGCTCGCCGACGAGATGGGTAAACACTTTCCGCTC
>DATCJI010000178.1:0-2491 GCA_036562835.1 Xanthobacteraceae bacterium
CTGGGCGGATCGATTGCCGTCCTGGGCTGTTCGTTCGCCGCAAAGGCGGGCGCAGCGGAGCCGTCGCCCATCACGCCCGCGCTCATTGATGCGGCCAAGGCGGAAGGCAAGCTCGCCTTCTACACGGCCATGGATCTGCCCCGTGGCGGAGAAGCTCGCGCGTGCATTCGAGGCGCAGTATCCGGGGATTGCCGTGCGCGTCGAGCGCTCGGGCTCCGAGCGCCTGTTCCAGCGCATCGGCCAGGAAATGGCGAGCAACATTCATGCGATTGACATCGTCAACAGCGCGGACGCTGCGCACGTTATCGCGTGGCATCGGCAGGCATGGCTCGCTCCCTATCTTCCCGAGGAAGTCGCGCGCCATTATCCGGCTGGCTATTTCGATCCGGACGGCTTCTGGGTCACCACGCGCATCTATTTTTCCTCGCTCGGCTACAACACCAGTCTGGTGAAACCGGAAGACGCACCAAAAACCTATGCCGATCTGCTGCAGCCGAAATGGACGGGCAAGATGGTGAAGGGGCATCCCGCCTATAGCGGCACCATCATGACCGGAACCTTCATCCTTGTGCGCGAGCTGGGTTGGAGCTTCCTTGAAAAACTGGCGGCCCAGAAAGTGATGCAGGTACAGTCATCGACCGATCCGCCGAAGAAGCTCGCCTTGGGCGAGCGTGCCGTGATGGCGGACGGCAACGACTACAATCTCATTCAGCTCAAGGAGGCGGGCCAGCCCGTCGAGGCAATCTATCCGGTCGAGGGCACACCGCTCATTGCCGGACCGAGCGCGATCTTTCAGTCGGCTCCACATCCGAATGCCGCCCGGCTTTTTCAGAGCTGGATGCATTCGCTTTCCGGCCAGCAGGTCCTTGTGGATTTTGCGCGCCAGCATTCGGCCCATCCCCTGGTGAAGGACAAGCCGGGCACGCGCAAGCTCGAAGTTATCAAGGCCTGGAAGGCCGATCCGGCCGAGGTCGACAAGGCGAGCGAAGAGATCAAACGCCGCTACGCCCAACTGTTCCGAGTCTGATCCATGAGCGTCGCACTCCCCGCCCTCAAGGCGCTGCCGCTCCGCAGCATCGATCTTTCGTGGCCGGTGCTCGCGCTGTTTGCCGCGATCCTTTGCATGCTCATCGTGCTGCCGATGTTCTGGCTGCTCTACTACAGCCTCGTCGATCCCGCCGGCCATTTCACCTTCGAGAATTTCCGCACCCTCCTCACCGAGCCGGTGTTTCTCGAGCCCTTGCTGGTGACGCTGCTCATTTCCTGCATTTCGAGCCTGGCCTGTTGCGCGTTTGGCGCTCCGATGGCGTGGCTGGTGGCGCGCACGGACATGCCGCTGCGCCGCACGGTACGCGCGCTGGTCACCGCCTCGTTCGTCACGCCTCCTTTTTTGGGTGCGATCGCCTGGGAACTGCTGGCCGCGCAGAACAGCGGGCTTCTCAACAAGATCTATCGCGCGGTCACCGGCGCCGACCAGTACGACTATTTGTTCAATATCTATTCGCTTACCGGGCTCATCTTCGTCATCTCCTGCTACACGTTTCCGTATGCGTTCGTGCTGATTGCCAACGCGCTCGATCGAATCCCCGGCGATCTCGAAGATGCATCTTCCATCCTGGGTGGCCGCGCCCTTACCACGGCGCGGCGGATTACTGTCCCGCTCGCTCTGCCCGCGCTGCTTGCCGGGATGCTGGTGGCGTTCCTGCAGGCGATGACATTGTTCGGCTCGCCTGCCATCCTTGCCATTCCGGCCGGCTTTCACACCATAACAACCAAGATCTGGAGTTTGATGGGCTTCCCGCCGAAATTCGAGCTTGCGGCGGCAGCATCTGTGCCGCTTCTCGTGCTCACGGTGCTGCTCCTGCGCGCCGAGCACATGATCTTGCGGCGCCGCGCCTACTCGGTGGTCGGCGGCAAGCAGGGGAATCCGCGGCTGATCAGCCTCGGATGGATGCGCTGGGTAGCGCTCAGCTTCGTTTTCCTGGTACTGCTTTGCCCGGTTTTTCTGCCGTACCTGGCGCTGCTTAATGCGACGTTCTCGCGGGTTGCGACCTCCTTCGTCTGGTTCGATACGTTCACGCTGCGCAACATCTATCTGGTACTGTTCGAGCTCTCGCAGACCGGACTCGTGCTGAAGAACACGTTCATCCTCGGTATCGCTTCCGCGACAATCGGCACGCTGCTGGCCCTGATGATTGCCTATCTGACCACGCGCAAAGCCATCGCCGGCTACCGCACGCTCGCTTTTTTCGCGACTGCGCCGCTTGCGATTCCCGGCATCGTGCTCGGCGTCGGACTGTTCATCACCTATGCGAGGCCGCCCTTCGTGCTCTATGGCACGTTATGGATCCTTCTTTTCGCCTTCGTCACGATTGCGCTGCCCGCGGCGTATCAGCAGCTGCAATCCGCATTTCACTCCATTCATACCGATCTCGAGGATGCAAGCCGCATTCTCGGATCCTCGCGCCTGCGCACGCTCATGCAGATCACG
>DATCJI010000200.1:0-6915 GCA_036562835.1 Xanthobacteraceae bacterium
AGGCGTATCATGGACGCGCCCAGCATCTGTCCACTCATCAGGAGCGCGCTCAGGCAATCGCCTTCGCGATCGATGCGGTACACGAGACGCAGCGCGCGCTCGCGGCTGAAGGTCTCGGGTGTGAGATCATTTCGGGAGGCGGTACGGGAACGTTTCAATTTGAGGCGGCAAGCGGGGTCTACAACGAGCTGCAGGTCGGCTCATATCTTTTCATGGATACCGAATACGCGCGCATCGGCGGCCACGATGGCGCCCGCTACGCCGAATTCGAGCATAGCCTGTTCGTGCTCGCCTCTGTGATGAGCACTCCGGCGCCGGATCGAGCCATCGTGGATGCCGGGCTCAAATCCTACAGCGCCGAAAAGGGCCTGCCGTGGGTGCATGGCCGCGATGGTATCGAGGTCACGGGCGTATCCGACGAGCACGGCAAGCTCACTCTGGACGCGCGAGCGCGATCATTAAAGCGAGGCGAGAAGATCTGGCTGATCCCCGGTCACTGCGATCCGACGATCAATCTGCACGACTGGTATGTCGGCGTGCGTAAAGGGAGCGTCGAGGTGCTCTGGCCGATCAGCGCGCGTGGCGCCAGCATCTGACTGTCCGATTGGACGAGGTCAGACTAGCGACTTGCGTTCGTGCTTTCTCAGTTTGTCATTGCCGGGCTTGACCCGGCAATCCATCTCCTTGCGAAGAAGATGGACCACTGAACTCGGTTTACCCGAGTTCAGCACTTAGACTAGACAAAGTGCGCAAGTCAAACATCCGACTTGCGGTGGTCAAGCCCGCGGGTGACGAGCCGTTCGGAATCTGCTCTCTAACGTTCGTTCCAACTTGGGAGAGGGATCATAGCCGGCTCTTCCGTTGCGAGGTTTTTGGGAAAGACCTGATTGTTGCCCGTCTTTTGCCATTGCCAAACGCCAATGGAGGCACGCAGGTTTTGACCGGCGTCCTTTGGATCCGGCGCCCAGTCGTTGTTGGTGAACTTGATGCCGCTGCCATTGGCGAGACTGCCCTGCGGAAGGTCGAGCTTGAGAGCGATGTCCCGCAATTCTGCCGGCTCGATCGCCTTCGCCTTCGGAAGTACATGGGTGAACAGTCCCCAGGTGCCGGAGAATGCCGAGGACGCATGGCCGGCCGGCGGACGCTTCATTTTCTCGTCGTAACGGCGGAAGAATTCCTCGGCAATCGGCACGGTGTCCGCTGCGAGCGCTTTCGGATTCACCCGCGCCGCGAAGTCCGAGACGCAAATGCCGTTGACCCAGTCGCCGATCGAGTCCCGCAGATCGGGATTGGAGTAGCCGGCGCTGACGCCGACGAGAGCGCTTACATAGAAGTCGAGCTCCTTGGCCTTGCGCTGGAACAGCACCCCATCGTTGGGAAACGAAATTGCCAGGAGCACATCCGGCTTGACGTCCTTCAGCCGCTGCACAATGGGCGTCATGTCGGTTGCCATCTGGTCATAGCCTTCGTCGTAGATCAGGTTGAGGTGCTTGTCCTTGGCATAGGCGCGAATGGAATCTCCGACTGATTTCCCGAAGGCGCGGTTTTCCCAGAGAAGCGCCACGCGCAACTCTCCAGGTTGCTTGTGCAGCCTTGGCGCAAGATCCTCGATAGTGAAATCGACGGCGGCCTCGCCGTAACGGCGCGCAGCCGGCCCGACCTGAAAAGTGTATTTGAATCCCCGCTTGGTGATGATGTCGGCAGCGCCGGCGGTCTCCCAGTGAAACACGCTGTGACGCTCGGCGGTTTGACTCACGGGAATCGCGAGTTGCGATACGCCCGAGCCGAGCGTGATTTTTACCCCTTCCTTAGTGATCAGACGTTCGGTTTCGCTCACAGCAGCGGTGGGATTGGGAATATCGGCGAGCAGAAGCTCGACCTTCCTGCCGTTGATGCCGCCGCGTTCATTGATCATGTCGCGTGCGATCTGCATGGCGGTATAATTTTCCGTCCCATTCTTGGTCGCAGGGCCCGTCATCGGCTGGAGTACTCCGATGCGAATCTGCTCCTGCGCCTCGGCAATTCCGTAAATGCCGATCAGGCTTGCCAAAGCAGCAGTGACAAGCATGGGTGTTTTCAGCATGTGCCTCATTGTGTGATCTCCGGGACGGCCGCAGGCGCGAACGCTAGCACATGGTAGAAGGCCGGGCGAAGATGGCAAACAAGCTCCGCATCCTGTTACCCGCGCTGCTTGCAATGTTCTTGAGCAGCCTGCCTGCGCGTGTGCAAGAGAACGCGACCGAAGATGCACGCCCGCGCGAAACGCCACCACCCACTGCGGAAGAGCAAAAGAGCATTCGCGCAGACGTGCGGGAATCCATCTGCCTGATGATCGAGGCCGCGGCGCGTGCGCATGATATTCCGGTCGAGTTCTTTGCACGGGTTATCTGGCAGGAGAGTCGTTTTCGCCCTGAAGCGGTAGGACCGCGCACGCGCAGCGGCGACAACGCCCAGGGCATTGCCCAGTTCATGCCCCGTACGGCGGCCGAGCGGGGCCTTCTGGATCCGTTTGATCCGGTCCAGGCGCTGCCTAAATCGGCGGAGTTCTTGCACGAGCTGCGCGATCAGTTCGGCAACCTCGGCCTGGCGGCGGCCGCCTATAATGCCGGACCCGCGCGGATTCGCGGATGGCTTGCGGGCACGCGCACCCTGCCGGCCGAAACGCGCCAATACGTTGCGAAGATTACCGGGATTTCGGCCGACGATTGGGCGAGGTCAGGTAACCGTGAGCCCGAACGCACGCTGCCGCCGAACTGCAAGGACATGGTGGCTCTTCTGCAACGCGGCCCGAACCCGTACTACTTCGAAAAGCTGCAGGAGCGGGTGAAGCTTACCGCCGACAGCCCTTGGGGCGTTCAGCTCAGTGCCGGATTTTCCCGCGATCAGGCGCTCACGACCTATTCGATGATCGCCTCACGTTTCGCGAAGGTTCTTTCCGGGCGCGATCCGACAATCCTGAGCGGCGTGTTGCGCAGCCGTGGCACACGCACCTTCTATCAAGTTCGCGTGGGAGAGCAGACGCGCGAGAGCGCGAATGCGCTTTGTGCGAACATCCGCCGGGCGGGCGGCGCGTGCATGGTCCTGCGCAACAAGGGGTGAGCTTCGGCAGGAGCGCACACCGTTTGGAAGCGAGCCTTCGAAAGCAGCCTGGCATCGCGATCAATGGCCTTGGTTTAGCCCTCATTGGGCCGCGTTCGCACCGCCATATCGGCCCGCAGTAGTATTAAGAAATTGGGCTGACTCGCGGTCGGGGGATCGCACCGCAAACCGGTATTGCTGCGTTCAATCGCTTGGCGGTTTCCGCCTCAGGCGATTGGGCGATGTTCGATTGCTTGGGGAATGCATGCGGCGAGAGCGCGCGGGGAAAGTGCTGGCGCGGACGGCGCGGTTTACCGCACTTGCATGTGCCTGCCTCGCGCTGGCGCATTGCTCCTCGTCTCAATACAGCCCACGCGTTGTCGAGGAAGGGGAGACGGTTCCCAAGGGCGGAGGGACCTACCGCGTTGGCCAACCGTACAACATCAATGGCCGCACCTATGTGCCGCACGAAAACCCCAAGTACCGCGCCGATGGAGTCGCATCGTGGTACGGCCGCGACTTCCACGGCCGCCTCACTGCAAATGGCGAGATTTACGACATGCACAGCATTTCGGCGGCGCACACGACAATGCCGTTGCCGAGCTATGCGCGCGTGACCAACCTGGAAAACGGCCGTTCCATCGTGGTGCGGGTGAATGATCGTGGGCCCTATGCGCGCAACCGCATCATTGACGTTTCGATAGGGGCCGCAAAGGCGCTCGAGTTTTACGGCAAGGGCCTCGCTCACGTTCGCGTCGAATATGTGGGCCCGGCTCCGCTTGAGGGCAGCGACGACAGGATGCTGCTCGCCACGTTGCGTGAAGGGAGCGCGGCTCCGGCGCCCTCAAAGGTGATGGTCGCGTCCGCCAAGCCTTTCTTGCCGGGGGCGGGTGAAGCCGCCGGAGCCGACAGGGGGTCGGGGCGCAAAATGGAAGCGGTGCTCGCCACGGAGGCGAAATCGTCCGCACGTTTGCCGCCACGCACCAAGTCAGCCTCTGCGGCCGACGACGTGCCCATCATTGCCAGCCAACCTGCACCTGAGCCCTCCATGCTGGGTCTGATGAGCGGGCGTGGGCTTTATTAAGCAAGCTGTGCGAGCGTCGCAGATGGCCATCAAAACGCCCAGTCAGCGTTGATCTTGGGGTACTTTGCTTGTTAAGGCTTACGCGACAGACGTACTAAAATCCCCATGAGTTATATGCCGAAGCCGTGTGCACCCTTCCGGCAAGTGATCTTTGCCGCAGTATGCCTCATCGGAGCAGTCTCCGCCTTGGCGGCGCCCAATCCGGTCTCCGGGCCATCGAAGGCGCACGACGGTTTCCAGACTGCGGCCGCGCACGCGATCCTCATCGACGCAGAGAGCGGCAGCGTGCTCTTCGAGAAGGCCGCAGACGACCTTATCCCGCCCGCCAGTCTGTCGAAGTTGATGACCGCCGAGGTGGTGTTCAACGAGCTCCGCACGGAGCGGTTTCAACCCACGACCGAGTTCATCGTCAGCACGAACGCGTGGCGGCGGGGCGGCGCCCCCTCACACACGTCAAGTATGTTTTTGCCGATCCACACCAAGGCGTCGATCGATGCCCTCTTGCACGGCGTCATCATTCAATCCGCCAACGACGCTTGCATCACCCTTGCCGAGGGCATTTCCGGAAACGAATCCGCGTTTGCCGAGCTGATGACCAAGCGAGCGCGTGAGATCGGATTGACCAAATCGACTTTTGGCAATTCGAGCGGATTACCCGACCCGCGTCAGCTGATGACCTCGCGTGAGCTGGGAAAGCTCGCGCGGCACATCATTCAGACCTATCCGGACTATTACAAGTATTACGGAGAGCGCGAGTTTACCTGGAACAAGATCCGCCAGTACAACCGCAACCCGCTGCTTAACATGAATATCGGCGCGGATGGAATGAAGACGGGCTTTACGAAGGAAGCCGGGTATGGGCTGGTCGGCTCAGCGGTGCAAAACGGGTTGCGTCTCATCGTAGTGGTCAATGGACTGCGGTCCGAAAAAGAGCGCGCGGACGAGGGAAAAAAGCTGCTCGAATGGGGCTTTCACAATTTCCAATCGAGTCTTCTTTTCAGCGAAGGCCAGGAGATCGCGTACGCGAAGGTGTACGGAGGCGCAAAAGGCTCCGTGCCCGTCGTGGCCGAGAAGGCCGTGAATCTCATGGTCCCACGTGGTGTGCGCGAGAGGATCATCGCGCGCATGGTGTACAGCGGACCCGTTCGTGCGCCGGTGCAGCAGGGCCAGAGTATCGGCACGTTGAAAGTCTGGCGCGGCGAATTCCTGGTGCTCGAAGTGCCGGTCCAGGCAGCAGAATCCGTAGGCACCGGCTCCATGTCCCGCAAGGCGTTTGACGCGGCGACCGAGATGGTGCTCGGGGTATTCCGCGCGGGACTGCAGCGCCTGTAAACGGCCGCCCCCTCAAGTTGCACCCCCGTGTTCAACCCATGCGTGGGAAATTCATCAGCATCGAAGGCGGGGAGGGGACCGGGAAATCCACTCACTCGAATTTATTGGCAGACCGGCTCAGGAGCCTTGGCATCGAAGTAGTGCTCACGCGCGAGCCCGGCGGGTCGCCGGGCGCCGAGGCGATCCGGCATGTCCTTCTCTCGGGCGCTGCCAAGCCTCTGGGCGTGGAAGCGGAAGCGGTTTTGTTTGCAGCGGCCCGGGATGATCACGTGCGCACCACCATCGAGCCGGCTCTTGCCCGCGGGGCATGGGTGATCTCCGACCGCTTCCTCGATTCGACGAGGGTCTACCAGGGCACGCTCGGTCGTCTGGACCAGAAGTTCATCCGCGCGCTGGAACGCGTCACCTTGGGCGAGCTCAAACCCGACCTCACCTTCATCCTCGACGTCCCCGCCGATGTCGGACTGGCGCGTGCAAAGAAGCGGCGCGGCGGCGAGGATGCCGATCGGTTCGAGGCCGAGTCTCCGGCGACCCACGAGGCCTTGCGAGAGGCGTATCGTCTCCTGTCCGCTGCCGAGCCGGAGCGCTGCATACTCGTGGATGCAACCGAGCCGAAGCCGGCGGTGGCCGATCGCATCTGGCACGCGGTCAACGACCGTCTTGCGCCGGCAAGTGCGCCGCCCACGGGCGCTGGGATCGTGTCGTGAAGCGCAGAGGGGAAGCGTCAGACAACGAGACAAGGATTCCGCGCGAAACGGCGGTCCTCTACGGGCACAAAGCGGCGGAGAAGGCCGTTCTCGAAGCCTATCGCTCTGGCCGACTTCCCCATGCCCTGCTCATTTCCGGGCCTTCCGGGATCGGCAAAGCCACTTTTGCCTATCGTATTGCGCGTTTTATGTTTGCACATCCGGATCCGGCAGCGGCGGAGGTGCAGTCAGCTACGTCACTGCAGGTACCCGCTGAGCATCCTGTGTCGCGGCGCATTGCAGCGCAGGCCCAGCCGGACCTCCTTCTGCTTGAACGGACGATCAATGAGAAAACCGGGAAGCTTCGCCAGGATATTGCCGTCGACGACGTGCGAAAGACAATAAGCTTTTTCGGATCTACCGCAGGCAGTGGCGGCTGGAGGATCGCCATTGTCGACGCGGTCGACGAGCTCAACGAGCACGGTGCCAATGCGCTCCTCAAGATACTCGAGGAACCTCCGCGCAAGGCGCTGCTCCTCCTGGTGAGCCATTCTCCCGCGAGCGTGCTGCCGACCATCCGCTCGCGCTGTCGGTCCATGATCCTGAGGGGACTCTCGGCTGAAGACGTTGCACGCGCGACCGCAGCCGCCATCGATCAGGAAGAAAACAGCGCCGACATCCTCGAAGCGGCTGCGCTGGCGGAAGGCAGCGTGCAACGTGCGCTGGCGTTCATCT
>DATCJI010000272.1:0-1700 GCA_036562835.1 Xanthobacteraceae bacterium
AGTGGTGGCGCCAGCGCTGGCGCAACGAGCTTGTGCCCAGCGCAAAGATCGTCGTGGCGGAGGCCGAGAACAACATGGTCGGCTTCGTCACCGTGGATCCGGTCACCCTCGAGCTCGATCAGATCGTGGTCGCCGCGCAGGCCTGGGGATCGGGCGTAGCTCTGGCGTTGCTCGCCGAAGCGAAGCGGCTTTCTCCGCGCGGGCTCGACCTTTATGTGAACAAGGACAATCTCCGCGCGGTTCGCTTCTACGAGAAACATGGATTCTTCATCAGTGGCGAGGCGCTGAACTGGCGCTCCGGCTCCGCCGTGCACAAAATGAGCTGGCGGCCTTAGACGGAGGACAGAGGACAGACAAGAAGATAAAACCGCGTCATCGGGTACTCGCTTGCGTTGTCAGGATCTGTCCTCTGTCATCGCTCCTCTGTCATCCGAGCTCTGAAACTGCATCTTGGCGAGGTCAGCGTAGAGGCCGCCGGCTGCCATGAGCTGGCTATGCGTGCCCTCGGCAACGATCCGCCCCGCTTCCATCACCAGAATGCGATCGCATGACAAGACGGTGGCAAGCCTGTGCGCGATGACGAGCGTTGTGCGCTGCTGCATCAGATGATCAAGCGCGGTCTTGACCAGCATTTCGCTTTGCGCGTCGAGGGAGGAGGTGGCCTCGTCGAGCAGAAGCAGCGCCGCATCGCGCAGGATGGCGCGCGCAATCGCGATGCGCTGCCGTTCTCCTCCTGAAAGCGTCACACCGTGCTCGCCAACGGGTGTGTCGAATCCCTGCGGCAGCTGCTTGATGAACGGAAGCGCCAGTGCGAGGTCGGCTGCGTGTTCCACTTCCGCGTCGGTTGCCTCCGGCCGGCCAAAGCGAATGTTGTCACGGATCGAGGCGGCGAATATCCCCGGCTCCTGGGGAACGAGTGCAATATGCCGGCGCAAATCGGCGGGATTGGTTGCGACGAGAGGCACGCCATCGAAACTGATTTTACCCGCGAGCGGGTCGTAAAAGCGGAGAATGAGCTGAAACACCGTGCTCTTCCCCGCGCCTGACGGCCCGACGATCGCCAGCTTTTCGGTGGCCGCGACATGGAAGGAGACGTCTGCCAGAGCCAGACTTTCGGCCCGCGTCGGATAAGCGAACCGCACGCCAGTAAATGTAATTTCCCCGCGCGAGGGGGATGGCAATGCGAGCGCGCGAGGCGAGCGCGCAATGCCGGTGGGGACCGCCAGAATCTCGAACAGACGTTCGGCTGCGCCCGAGGCCTGCGCAAGCTCTCCCCAGACTTCTGACAGTTGTCCGAGCCCGGCCGCGGCCAATACCGCGTAAAGAAGGAACTGAGAAAGCCTTCCGGGGGTCGAGCGGCCGGCGAGCACGTCCTGGGCGCCGATCCACAGCACGACCACGACGCTGCCGAAGACGAGGAAAATCGCCAGCGCGGTAAGCAGCGCGCGCCAGCGGATGGAAGCGCGCGCTGCCTCGAACGCGCGTTCCACCGCGGCCCCGAATCTGGTTGTGACAAGGCTCTCATTGGTGAATGCCTGCAGCACCCGGATGCCGCCGATCATTTCCGAGCCATAGGCCGACGCGTCGGCGAGCGTATCCTGCGCCGCGCGCGAGCGCCTGCGTACGGCCCGCCCGAAGCCGTAGAGCGGCAGCACGATCATCGGAATAGCACCCAGGACAAACAATGAGAGTCGTGGGCT
>DATCJI010000334.1:0-6033 GCA_036562835.1 Xanthobacteraceae bacterium
GCGCGAGGTTCCGGAACAGCGGCGCCTGGCCATAGGACGCGCCGGAAGGGAGCGCGTCTTGCGCCAGCACACCGCCGACATGCGCGCGCGAGAGCTGGAACACTATTATGAGGAAGCGATTGACAGCAGGAGCAGCAGCAATCAAGCGCGCCCGCGGCGGGCAAAGATCGGAGCGGCGGTTTAGAGCATGATCCCGAAAAGCGGGAAGCGGTTTACGACGAACATTTTGCTGCAACCAAAACGGTAACCCGGGCAGCGGGAACGAGACACATAAAGAAACGTAGCCGGCAGATGCTCAGTCCGTCGCAGAAAAACATCGTGGTCACCGGAGGCGCTGGTTTCATCGGCTCGCATTTATGCGACCGGCTGGTGCAGAAGGGGCATCATGTGATCTGCGTCGACAATCTGATCACCGGTGAATTCGGCAACATTCGCCCGCTGCTAAACCATCCACGCTTCGCGTTTATCGAGCAGGACGTGCGCGAGCCGCTGACCATCCGGAGCGCCATAGACGAGATCTATAATCTCGCCTGCCCGGCTTCGCCCCGGCATTATCAGCGCGATCCCGTTGCGACGGTGGAAACATGCGTACTCGGCGCTCGCAATGTGCTGGAACTGGCGCGCAAAAAAGGGGCACGCGTACTGCAGGCGTCGACGAGCGAAGTCTACGGCGACCCGGAGGTGCATCCGCAGCCGGAAAGCTATGCGGGACAGGTAAACATCACGGGTCCGCGCGCCTGCTACGACGAAGGCAAGCGTTGCGCCGAGACGCTGTTCTTCGATTTTCAGCGCCTGCATGGGCTACCCATCAAGGTAGCGCGCATTTTCAATACCTACGGTCCGCGCATGCTCGAGAATGACGGGCGGGTGGTCTCGAATTTCATCGCGCAGGCGCTGCGCAACCAGCCGATCACGCTCTACGGCGATGGCTCGCAGACGCGCTCGTTCTGTTATGTCGACGATCTGGTAGACGGGCTCGAGCTCCTGATGCAGAGCCCGCCCGGCTTCCTCGGCCCGTGCAATCTCGGCAATCCGCGCGAATGCACAATCCGGGAAATTGCGCGCCTGGTGCTGAGATTGACCAGGTCGTCATCGCGGCTGGAGCACCGGCCGTTGCCGGCCGACGATCCGAAGCGCCGGCAGCCGGTCATCGAACGAGCGCAGGCCGTGCTGGACTGGTGCCCGCGCGTTTCGCTCGAGACAGGCCTCCGCGCCACGATCGACTATTTCTCGCTTGCGCTCTCTCTTCCCTCACAAGCTCGCTTCGCTGCGCTCTGGGAAGGCCGGACACGAAGGCAGGTCTCCGTATTACACCGGCAATCCACATCGCGCAGCACCGTCGATCAACTCGACCCGTAGCCTCGATTAACCGGCAGCGAAATTCGGAAGTTCCGCCCCGGATATTGCCCGCTTTATCCGGGCTACAGAAAAGACGTCGATCCCAATCCGCACGTGACCGAGCGGGGAACGTTTTCATGCGCCTTGGATTGGACTCTTAACTTTCAGATTACAGGAGGAACAAGAAGCCATGGCAGAAGCCAAACTCACCACAGATCACAAGACCATCCGCAAGTGGGCAGAATCGCGCGGCGGCCGTCCGTCGCATGTGGAAGGAACCGGGAAAAAGGACGACCCCGGCCTGCTGAGACTGGATTTCGGCCCAAAGGATGAGGCGCTGGACCCGATTTCGTGGGAGGATTTCTTCGAAAAATTCGAGTCGGCCCATCTCGCGTTCCTGTATCAGGACAAAACCGCCGACGGTTCGGTGAGCCGGTTCCACAAATTTGTCGACCGGAATGCACAGGAACATTCGTCAGGCTCGCACGGATCACGCAAGGCGCACGCATAGCTTCGCGCTCGTCCAGCACAGATTGCCGTGTCACCCGCGCGTCGCGCGGGCGATGGCGTTTTGCTCGTGTCTGCTCTCCAACATTGGTGTGTTTGTCACCACACACTCGACGCGCGCGTGATACAGAATCCGGAACCTATCGACGTACAAACAATTAATCCGGTGCGGGCGGATCTCCGTCACATGTATTCGGAAGGTGTTCATGCAGATTGCTGTTGTTGGCACGGGCTATGTCGGGCTCGTCTGCGGCGTATGTTTTGCAAATTTCGGAAACAAGGTGATTTGCGTCGATGCCGACGCGCACAAGATCGATCTACTCAATGCAGGCCGCATCCCGATTTACGAGCCCGGGCTGCGCGAGATGGTGGAACAGCAATCGGGTGAAGGGCGACTTCAATTCACGACCAGTCTCGGCGCGGCGATTCCATCAGCAGATGTCGTATTTCTGACAGTCGGCACTCCATCGCAGCCGGGAGGCCAGGCGGACCTTTCCTTCGTCTATCAGTGCGCATCGGCGGTGGCGAAGCATGTGCGCGGCCATACGGTCATTGTCCTCAAATCGACGGTGCCGCTCGGGACCGCGGAAGAGATCGAGGCGATCATTCGCAGCGAGCGGGCGGCCGGCTCCTGGTCGGTGGCGTCAAATCCGGAATTCCTGCGCGAGGGCGCGGCCATCGCCGACTTCCTGCGTCCCGATCGGGTGGTGATCGGCAGCGAAGACGAGCGCTCGCGCAACGTCCTGGCACGGCTCTATCGGCCGCTCCGGCAGCAAGGCGTGCCGATTGTGTTCACCAACCGGCGCACCGCGGAGCTGATCAAATACGCGGCGAACGGATTCCTCGCGACCAAAATCGCGTACATGGGTGAGATCGCGGACTTGTGCGAGAAGGCGAGCGCCGAAATCCGGCAGGTCGCCCTCGGCATGGGCCTCGACCGGCGCATCAGCGAACAGTTCCTGCATCCAGGTCCGGGCTACGGCGGCTCGTGCTTCCCCAAAGATGCCTCGGCGCTCGTCGCCACTGCGCATCAGTTCGGCGCCTCGCTGCGCATTCTACCAAGCGTCATTGCATCGAACGATGCGCGCAAACGCGCCATGGTCGACAAGATCGTAGAGAGCTGTGGCGGCAGCGTGCGCGGCAAGCGCATTGCCATCCTCGGCCTGACGTTCAAGCCCGGCACCGACGACGTGCGCGAAGCCGCGAGCCTCGTGATCATTCCGAAGCTCGAAGCGCTTGGTGCGCGGGTGCGCGCTTACGACCCCGTCGGGATGGAGCAGGCGCGCAAAGCTTTGCCTCGATTGCGCGTCGCCAAGAACGCCTATACCTGCACGCGCCAGTGCGACGCAGTCGCGATCCTCACGGAATGGGAGGAATTCAGAAATCTCGATCTTGACCGCATCAAAGCGGGACTACGCTCGCCCGTCGTCGTCGATCTGCGCAACATCTACGAGCCTGCGGATATGGCGCGGCGCGGGTTTGAATATACCGGCATCGGCCGGTCTGCCCCGAGCAGGAGAACCGCTGTGCGCACCGCGGATGAAATGCCTTCCGTTCTCGCCTCGCGCCGCTCCATTACGCGAGAACCGGAAGCGGCGCATCTGCGGAAGAAAATGCGTGCCGACGCGTAAGCACAGGCGCGCACTACCGAGATTTTCCGCACCATCACAATCGCATGCACGTCGTGCCCACGCGGACAAGCTGAGCTGCGTGCGCACGGCGTGGCGCGATCAGCTTGCGCAGACTTTGCCTGCGTGCACGCCTTTGCGCACCCTACGCCGCACCGGAGCGGGGGCGCGCTCGAAGATGCGGCGCCGGTTGAAGCGGTCAACCGCGCCCCAGGTGTATTTGTATTTTTCAGCTCCGCGCAGGAAATGAAACTCGCGCGCGCCAACGCGCCAGCTTTCCGCGATGACATGGCCGAGCAACAGCGTGCCCGGGCTTTCGAACGACAATGCGGGATCGAAGCCCGTGAGGTAGTCATAGGCGCGGCCCCGATCGGCAAAGCCGTAGTACACGGCCGCGAGTTTATCGGCGATACGCAGCGCATGGAGGCGTACGACTCCTTCCGCATTCAGCCGGGGAATAGCCGCGCGATGGAACGCAATCACGCGCGGGTCGCTCAGCACTCCTGGCTCATTCCGCTTCTGCCAACGCGCGCGGTGAAGCTCGACGAGGGCTGCAAACAGCGCCCCGGGCACGACCTCGTCCATGCTGATAAACTCGACAGGCCCTTTGCGCATGGCACGGTTGCGCGCAAGAGCGAGATGCTCCTGTTTGCGCGCGGGCAGCCTTGGGGCCTGTCCGTCCGGGGCGGCTGCGAGATCGAGCACCGGACAGGCGCTGGACGGTTCGTCGCACATGCGGGTTCCCGCGGAAGCGCAGAGCGCAAGCGCCGACGCGCCGGGCATCAGCTCGTTGAGCTCGATGCTTTTCCAATCAGCCTGCGCCGAAAGCGCACGGAGGAGCGCATCGCCTGCCCGCGATTGAAAATCCGGATCGATCAGTACGTCGACATAGTCGCTGATGCCTGTGCCAAGCGGCAGCAGGCGCGCCGTGGCCGCCTCGATGTAAAGCGCGGCGAGCGCCAGCAGGCGATCCTCGCTGATGACAGCGACGCTCAGCAGCTCGCCCGGCGCAAATGTTTGCCACCACGGCAGCAGCCATCCCGGAGATTGAAACGGTGTGCTGTTCGGGCACTTGCGCCAGAGCGCCCACCAGGCGGGAGCAAGCTCGTCGAGCTCGTTCGCGCGCCTGATCAGCCGCGCTTGCATCAGGCCGCAGCAGTCTGAAGCGAAGCTGCCGATTGTCCATCTGCCAATGCGCGGTACACCGCGAGATAACGGTCGACCATTCGCGGCAAAGAAAATCGCTCGCGCGCGACCGCGCTGCACTGTGCAGGATCAATCGCCTGGGCAGCACGGATGCCGTCGACAAGCTCATGCATGTTGGAAGCGAGGAACCCGGTTCGTCCGTGCTCGATCACCTCCGGCAGCGCGCCCTTGCCGAACGCCACGACCGGCGTTCCGGCGGCGAGCGCTTCGAGGGCCACCAGCGAGCTGGTTTCAGGAACGAGCGAGGCAACCAGAAGGCAGCGCGCGGCTGCAAGCAGGGCCCGTTTACGTTTTCGCCCGACCGGTCCGATGTAGCGGCGCGAAAATCCGAGCCGGGGCTGCACCATGGATTTGAAATAGTCCTGGTGCTCGCGGTAGGGGAACACGTCGCCGGCGAGGATGAGAGGAACGCGCGCCGTCTTCGCGGCATCGAGCGCAAGGTGGATGCCTTTCTCAGGACAGATACGCCCGAGCACCAGGACGAAATTGCGCTTGCGCCCCACCGTCGGCACCGCATCCACTGCTGTTCCATTCGGAATGGGAGGCAGGAGGTGAGCGTTCGCCGCAATGGATTCGTGTTGTGAACGAGACACGCAATTGAGCCAGGTTCGTGGCCGGTGCGGATTGAGCGCGTCCTTCGGATACCAGCTCGCCGGCAGATGCAGGGTAGCGAGGACGGCGGGTCCGGGGGACGGCAGATAGGCGTGAAAGTCCACGCCGTGCATGTGCACCACATCGATGCGCCGCGTTCTGATCGTTTCCTCGATTGCCGCGCGACACCTCGCGCGCGCCCGTGCAATCACATGCGCATCAAATGCGCCTTGCGGCTGTGGAAGCGGAACCAGCGTACCGGCGACATCCGAGCCTTCGACTGCGAGGACGTAGGAGCTGTGGCCCCCGTGCGCGATGCCGTGATCGAGCGCACCGAGTATTTGCTCTGCGCCCCCGACCGCATCGGGCCCGACGCGCGCAAGCGGATACGCAACGCTGAGGACCGAGAGCTTCACCTCAGGCCGCCCGCGAGAGTTGCCGCAACGAGGTCCGGGCAAGGCCGATCCATTCCGCGCCACTAAGGCCCCACGCATGGCGTTCGTAGAGAACTCTGCCCGCATTCGGCAGCGCGGCGAAGTCGTAGCGGGGAGCGAGACGGAAGCGCTCGGCATCGAGCTTGAATATGGAAACCATGTTTCGCTGGGTCTGATAGATGTCAAGAAGCCGGCGCTTCTCATCCTGCGCAGAGGCGCTCAGGCGAATGCAGGTTTCCGACCCGGCTTCTGGCATGGACGAGAAGGACTGCGTCAGCATGCCGTCACCTTCGAGCCGATAAAGCGGCATCTCGATTATTTCAAGGACA
>DATCJI010000350.1:0-3347 GCA_036562835.1 Xanthobacteraceae bacterium
AGTGGTGCGGCAGAGGAAGCGCGCTGACGAGCGTGAGGGAGCCACGCAGCGCACGCGGGCAGGGACTTTCGAGCAAAGGCGAATGCAGGCGCCTTTCCTCGTGCGACGGCGGTTCACACTTATGATGATCCTGGTGTTTGCGGTGGTGGTTGCAACCCTTGCACCAAATCTGGTCGACCAGCTCGCACCCAGGGTGACAGCACAGCGGGCGATCAGCCCGCTCGCGGTGTTTGGCTGGCTTTTGATGGTTCTGGCGCCGGCTGGCTTGGCATGGTGGGTATTTATCGATGCTGGGCAGGAACGTGGGCGCAAACAAGCTGAACAACAAGGCGCGCGAGAACGCGAAGATGCACAGCGCCGTGAGGCTGAAAGAAAGGCCGAGGAAAAGCGACGCGCTGAGGAGCGCCGGCGCCAAGCCGAGCAAGAGCGCGAGGCAGAAAGGGTGCGCCAGCAGCAGCGGGAGGCGAAGCAGCTCGAAGCAAAGGAGTGGTGGAGCGTTCTCGAAGTGTCACCGCGTGCCAGCGCTGCTGAAATACGCGGGGCCTATCATCGAAAGATCAAGCAGTGCCACCCTGACCGGGTCGCGGGGCTTGCCCCCGAGTTCATCGACTTGGCCCAGAAGCACACACAGATGCTTAACGCTGCGTATGACGAGGCGACCCGCGCATGTCGCGGCGCAGAAATGCGGCAAGATTTGTAAGGACGCGGCTGCACGTTGGCCGCGTTTGCCTAAGATGCCGGCTCGCAAAAGCTCTACGCGGGTTTATGTGTTCTGCGCTGGTGGAGCCGAGGGGGGTCGAACCCCTGACCTCCTCATTGCGAACGAGGCGCTCTCCCAACTGAGCTACGGCCCCGCCACAGGCAGCGGCGCAGGTAGACAGCGCCGCGCGTGCGAGAATTTGCATTTAGGGTGCGCGCTCGGCCGAGTCAAGAATAACGAGACCGGCTATTGTCCTCCCGAATCCACCTGCTTGTTTGGCCTTGCCAGACTCGTTAAATGTTCGCATCACCTCTGATTCATTGACACCATGCGCGCCTTGCTCGACATCATTCTCATTGTTCTGCAGCTCTATGTCTGGTTGCTGATTGCTGCCGCAGTGCTTTCGTGGCTGATCGCTTTCAACGTCGTCAATCCGCGAAATCAGGTGGTGGCCATGGTGGCCGATTTTCTGTTCCGGATCACCGAGCCCGTATTACGGCCCATTCGGAATTCCTTGCCCAACCTTGGCGGGCTCGACATCTCGCCGGTCATCGTCATTCTGATCATCATTCTCATTCAGAAGGTGATCGATTATTACATCTACCCCAACGTATTCTGATCGTCTTCTGTCGCCGTGATGGCCAGCGCGCGCGCTTGGGTGCGGACTGCGGGCGGGTTCGCCCTGACTGTCCGCCTTACGCCGAAAGCGGGGCGCGACGTGATCGAGGGACTTGCCCAGCTTGCGGATGGCGGCAGTGCGCTGAAAGTACGCGTGCGAGCACCCCCGTTCGAAGGGCAGGCGAATGCGGCGTTGCTTGGCCTCATCGCGCAGACGCTGGGCGTTCCTGCGCGTGATGTCCGGCTCGTTGGGGGCGCCGGCGCGCGGCTGAAACGGCTGCTGATCGCGGGTCCTGCCGACGCGCTTGGCGCGCGGCTCGACGAGATTTGCACTATGGAAAACGCGCCGAAGCGATAAACTCGCAATCCGCATGGGCGCACAGATCATTGATGGCAAGGCGATTGCGGCCGACTTGCGCGGGCAGGTCGCAGATACGGTTCATCGACTTGGCCGCGACCGCGGCCTTACCCCCGGACTTGCGGTTGTCCTCGCCGGGACGAACCCGGCGAGCCAAAGCTACGTCTCCAGCAAGATCAAGATGACAGCCGGAAGCGGCATGCGCACATTCGATCACCGCTTGCCGGCCTCACTCACAGAGGCCGATTTGCTGAGTCTGATTGCGCGCCTCAACTCCGATCCTGCGATACATGGAATACTGGTGCAGCTGCCGCTGCCGCGGCAGATCGATCCGCAAAAGGTGATTGCCGCAATCGATCCTGGCAAGGACGTCGACGGTTTTCACCCCATCAATGCGGGCCGACTCGCAGCAGGGCTGCCGGCGCTAACTCCATGCACGCCACTTGGATGTGTGCGGCTCGTGAAAACGGCTTACCCTTCGCTCGGGGGCGCAGAGGCCATCGTGATCGGCCGTTCACATATCGTGGGCAGGCCGCTCGCCCTTCTCCTGCTAGCCGAGAATGCAACCGTGACCCTCGCGCATTCAAAAACGCGCGAGCTGCCGGCCGTCTGCCGCCGGGCCGATCTTGTGTTCGCGGCCGTGGGCAAGCCGGAAATGGTGCGGCGTGATTGGATCAAGCCTGGAGCTATTGTCATCGACGTGGGGATCAATCGTGTCGATGCGGCCGATGGCAAGTCGCGCATTGTCGGCGATGTGGCGTTTGCTGAAGTATCCGAGGTCGCTGGCGCGATTACGCCTGTACCTGCAGGCGTGGGTCCGATGACTATCGCCTGTCTGCTGGCGAATACGGTGCGGGCCGCCTGCATGCAGGCGGGCCTGCCGGCCCCGACTTTTTAGCTGTTCCAGGCGAAGGCAACTTTGTCGAGCACGCGCTCGCCAAACCGCTCGGAGGAACGGGCCACCGGTTTGCCTGCAAGCGCGCGATAGAACGACACCGCCGGCTCGTTGTCCGAGAGCGCCCACACGACGAGGCTTTGCAAGCCGCTTTGCACCAGATCCCGCCGCGCTGCGTTGAAGAGCTTGCGCCCGAAACCGAGGCCCTGGAATTCAGGGCGCATATAAAGCTCGTAGATCTCGCCGTCGTAATACAGACTGCGCGCGCGATTGCGACCATAGTTGGCGTAGCCGGCGATGCACTCGCCGAACGCGAGCACCGCAATGCGGCTGCCTTTACGGATGGCGCTGTCCCACCATTGCGCACCGCGGCGATTGATCAGCTTGTCGAGCTCGGGGCCGGGGATAACGCCCTGGTAGGCGCCCCGCCACGCTTCGTCGTGCGTGGTCGCGATGCCCGTGGCATCGGACGGCTTCGCGCGACGGACCTCTATGAGGGTTGTGCTCATGGCGGCGATTAGAACCAATGAGCACGACACGGTTCAAGTATTATGTTTAACCTGAGGTTAACGCGGGCCTCGAAAGCAGTGATTCGTTTGCGCAGCATGCCGCGGAAATGCCGATGGAATCGGCATAAGTTGCGTGTTGATCGGCATGTTGCAGCCGCGCCACGCACCCCGGAGAAAATCTCCGGTGGGTACGCACATGCATCTGCCCTTGTGAATTGTCATTAACCGGCGATGCCAGTGTCTGCTTCCGGCCATGTTTGATTCGGC
>DATCJI010000433.1:0-4624 GCA_036562835.1 Xanthobacteraceae bacterium
GGCCCAATTGCCGACCGCGGTCAAATCGATATTGAGCATGGCGCAGACGAAGTCGCGCTTGTGCCCGAACACCACTGCTTCGCGGATGTTGGGGTAGAACTTGAGTTTGTTCTCGATGTATTTCGGAGCAAACAGTGTGGCGTCGTTCAGTCGGCCGACGTCTTTTGCCCGATCAATGATCTTGAGATGTCCGGTCTTCGGATCGATGAAGCCCGCGTCTCCGGTGCGTACCCAGCCATCTGCGGTCTTGGTTTCCGCGGTCTTTTCCGGATCCTTGTAATAACCGGCGAACACGCCCGGCGACTTGAACAGCACCTCGCCGTTATCTGCGATGCGTATCTCCACACCGATATTGGGTTTGCCGACGGTATCGGCGAAGATTTCCGCATCGGGCTGGGCGGTGATGTAAACGGAGGCTTCAGTCTGGCCGTAAAGCTGCTTGAGGTTCACTCCGAGGGAACGCCAGAATCTGAAAATCTCCGGGCCGATGGCTTCACCCGCCGTATAGGCAAGCCGCACGTTCGACACGCCAAGGCGATTCCTTAACGGACCATACACCAGGACTCCGCCCAGCCCATAAAGCAGGCGCGCGTGCCAGGGTACACTGTCGCCGTTTAGAATCTTCTCTCCCCAGCGTCGCGCCAGCTTGATGAAATACTCGAACATTCCTCGCTTGAATCTTCCCGCATCGTCCATGCGGACCATGGTCTGGGTGAGCAGGTTCTCGTAAATGCGCGGGGGCGCAAATGCGTACGTGGTTCCGACCTCCCGTCGGTCTTCCGGGACCGTTTCCGGGCTTTCCGGACAGTTGACGCAGAAGCCGGCGGCGAACGGTTGCGCATAGGAGAAGATGTGATCGCCGACCCACGCCAGGGGTAGATACGCGATCACCTGCTCGTCGGGACCAAGATTGTCGAAGCGGTTGCCGTTGATCGCGGAGACGATCAGGTTCTCGTATGTGAGCATCACGCCTTTCGGCCGGCCGGTCGTGCCGGAGGTGTACAGCATGATGGAAAGATCGGATCCCTTTCCCGCATTGATGGAGGATTCCCACCAGGCTCCACATCCCGCGTCGCGGGCGAGCCGCTCGCCGCCAAGTTTCTGCACGTCATCAATCCAGCTCAGGCGGCTGTGGTCGTAATCGCGCAGGCCGCGCGGCTCGTCATAAACAATGTGTGTGAGCCGCTCGAGGCGGTCCGATATGGACAGAAGCTTGTCGACCTGCTCTTGATCCTCGACAATCGCGAGCGTCACCTCGGCATGATCGAGGATGTACGCCATCTCCTCGGCCACCGAATCCGCATAGATCGGCACCGGCACGGCGCCAAGCGCCTGCGCGGCGCACATGGACCAATAAAGCCGCGGCCTGTTCGTACCGATGATCGCGACCTTGTCGTCGCGTTTGAGCCCAAGCTCTGCGAGCCCGATCGAGAACGCACGCACCTGCTCCAGAACCTGCGGCCAGGTCCAGCTTTGCCAGATGCCGAGGTCCTTGTGACGGTAAGCCGTGCGCTCGCTGAACCCGCGTGCGTTGCGCAAGAGAAGCTTGGGGAACGTATCCAAGCGAGCGGCATCGGCCGACACGCGCGTCCTCCCGTCAGTTCAGTGCCTGGGCAATATACCCTCTGGCGCCGTTTTCCGGCACACTCTATTGGGAGCATAAGAAAATGGAGCCGCCCGGGGGTCAAGCCCCAAAGTGCCGCCGATTTGAAGTTCCTAAAGGACTAGCCGCACGCTCGCGAAGCGGCACTGGAGTAATAGACTTGCCACTGCCCCTTTGCTTCGAAGTTCGTGTGAGAGGGTGCCGCAACTGTATCACGAACTTCGGGAGCGGAGCACTGGCGCGCTATTCCGCCGCTTTCAGGAGCGCCGGCGCGCCTGCCCGGAACGCCTCAAAAAGCGCTGCCTCATCCGCCTTGGCGGCCTTGAGATGGCGCGTCTTAACGTGACCAAAACCGCGGATTTTTTCCGGGATGGCAGCGAGGCCAACAGCAACGGCGTGGTTAACCGGATCGAGGTGCGCCAGTACTTCATCGAGCATCGCCTCGTAATCGCGGATGAGCCGGCGCTCGGTTTTGCGCTCTTCTGAATGGCCAAACGGATCGAGCGGAGTGCCGCGCAAAAACTTGAATTTTGCAATGAGCCTGAACGCGGAAAAAATCCACGGCCCAAAGGTTATCTTTCTGGGCTCACCGGTGAGCTTGTCTGTGCGCGCAAAGAGGGGAGGGGCGAGATGAACCTTCAGGCGCAGGTGCTCGCCACTGATCTCGTTCTCCATCTGCCTCGCAAAGCTGCCGTCCGAGTAAAGCCGCGCCACCTCATACTCGTCCTTGTAGGCCATGAGCTTGAACAGGTTGCGTGCGACCGATTCAGCCAAACCGCACTTTCCCGGAGTACGCTCGGCCTCAGCTGCCACGGCGCGATCGACCCACTTGCGGTACCGCGCCGCATATCTTCTGTTCTGATACGATCTCAGGAATGCGACCCGGCGCTCGACCACCTCGTCAAATGACTGCGAGAGCTTGCGCGCGTCGCTCATGTCTTCGGGAGCCCGCATGGACGTGGCGGAACCGAGCGCGGTCGGCTCGAACACCGCGCGCCTGCCCCAGCGGAAAGCGGCCTTGTTCATGGCGACAGCTTCGCCGTTGAGCTCGATTGCCTGCTCGATTGCCGCCGCTGCGAGCGGGATTGCGCCAAGCTGATAGGCGTAGCCGACCAAAAAGATATTTGCGCCGATGCTGTTGCCCAACAAAGCATTGGCAAGGCGGGTTGCATCCACGAAATGCGTCCTCTCGCGGCCTGCGTCCGCGAGAATGGCGCGCTTGAGCCGCTCCATCGGCAGCGAGAAATCCGGATTGCGCGTGAAATCGCCGGGCAGCACTTCGGCGGTGTTGATGACCATCTCGGTCCCGCCATGTTTGACCGCCGCGAGCACTTTCTTGTTGCCGGCCACCACGATGTCGCCGCCGAGAACGAGGTCGGCGCCACCCGCGGCGATGCGGATCGCGTGGATATCCTCAGGACGCTCGGCAATGCGCATGTGGCTGTAAACGGCGCCGCCCTTCTGGGCGAGCCCCGCCATGTCGAGCACGCCCACCCCTTTGCCCTCGAGATGGGCGGCCATGCCCAGAATGCCTCCGATCGTCACGATGCCGGTGCCGCCCACGCCCGTGACGATGATGTCGTACGTCTGTTTGATCGCCGGCAATTCAGGATCGGGAATAGGCGCGCTATCGGCTGTTGCAGTGAGTGGCACACCCTGTTTGAGCTTCGCGCCCTCGACTGTAACGAAGGACGGACAAAACCCTTTCAGACACGAGAAATCTTTGTTGCAGCTCGACTGATCGATGGTGCGCTTACGCCCCCATTCAGTCTCGAGCGGCTGCACGGACACGCAATTCGACTTCACGCCGCAGTCGCCACAGCCCTCGCAGACGAGCTCGTTGATGATCACCCGCCGGTCAGGATCGGGGTAGCGGCCGCGTTTCCTGCGCCGGCGTTTCTCCGCGGCGCAGGTTTGGTCATAGATGAGTGCGGTGACCCCGGGGATACTCGCCAGCTCTTGCTGCACCGCCATGAGCTCGTCGCGGTGATGAATGGCGAGCCCCCGCGGCCAATCTTCGCTCTTTGCGTATTTCCAAGGCTCGTCGGTGACGACCACGACCCGCTTGGCGCCTTCCGCCGCGACCTGCCGTGCGATTTGCGCAACCGTGAGGCCACCGTCATTGGCCTGCCCGCCGGTCATTGCGACCGCGTCGTTGAACAAGATCTTGTAGGTGATGTTCACGCCTGAGGCGATGGCGGCGCGGATCGCCAAATAACCGGAATGGTTGTAAGTGCCGTCGCCGAGGTTCTGAAAGACGTGGGGGCGGTTGCTGAACGGCGCCTCGCCGATCCAGTTGGCGCCCTCGCCGCCCATCTGCGTGTAGCCCAAAGTCGAGCGGTCCATCCACTGCGCCATGTAGTGGCAGCCGATTCCCGCATAGGCGCGCATGCCCTCAGGCACGACCGTTGAGGAATTGTGCGGACAGCCTGAGCAGAAATACGGCGTGCGCACCGCGACGTCCTGGGTTTCGCCAAGAATACGCTGCGCTTCCTTAAGCTGTGCGACGCGTGCGGCGATCTGCTCGTTTGTTCCAATGCGCTGCAGGATGCGCTCGCCGATACAAATCGCGATCTCGTTCGGGTCGAGCGCGCCCTTCACCGGAAACAGCCAGTTGCCCTGCTCGTCCTTTTTGCCGATGCAGGCAGGCTGATTGGCGGTGCCGTAAAGCTCCTCGCGCACCTGCACTTCGATGAGCGAGCGCTTCTCCTCAACCACAATGATCAGATCGAGCCCTGAGGCGAATTCCTGCAGATCGCTTTTGCCGATCGGCCACGGGCACGCGATCTTATAGAGCCGTATGCCAAAATCATTGCACTTGACCTCGTCGATGCCGAGCTCATCCAGCGCCTGGCGCACGTCGAGATAGCTCTTGCCTACCGTGACGATTCCTATCTTGGGCGCCCGCCCGCCCGACGTGATGTATTTGTTGAGCTTGTTCGCGCGCACGAAAGCGAGCATCGCGTCGCGCTTGTAGTCATACAGCCGCGCTTCCTGTCCAAGAATCGTATCCCGCAGGCG
>DATCJI010000507.1:0-4493 GCA_036562835.1 Xanthobacteraceae bacterium
GAGGGCGCTTCCTCGATCAGCTTCTGGTAGCGGCGTTGCACCGAACATTCGCGCTCGCCCAGATGCACGACATTACCATGCGCATCGGCAAGCACCTGTACCTCGATATGCTTGGCGCGCTCGATGAATTTCTCCATGTACACCGTGGAATCGCCAAACGCCGCGCCCGCCTCCGCCGACGCCGCCTCGATCGCATTGTCCAGCTCCGTTTCGTTCCGAACGATACGGATGCCGCGGCCGCCGCCTCCGGCGCTTGCCTTGAGCATGACGGGGAGGCGGATCTCGCGTGCAACCGTGAGCGCGTGCGCGGCATTGTCGATGCGATCGGTGCCCGGCACCCGCGGCACGCCGGCATCTGCTGCCAGACGCCGCGCCGCGATCTTCTCGCCCATGGCCTCGATCGCTTCCGCGGAAGGTCCGATGAACTTGACGCCCGCGTCCTTGCACATGCGCGCAAACGGCGCGCGCTCGGCGAGAAAACCGTAGCCGGGATGCAGCGCCTCGCAGCCGGTGCCAAGGGCGGCAGTGACCAGGATCTCCGGCCGGAGGTAGCTCTCAGTCGCGCGCGGGGGACCGATGCACACGGCGCGGTTGGCAATTTGCGCGGGCAGGCTGTCACGATCCGCCTGCGACACGGCAACGACCGTCTCGATACCGAGCCTCTTGCACGCCCCGATGATGCGCACTGCGATCTCGCCGCGATTGGCGACGAGCACGCGCTTGAATGAGAGGCTCACCGCTGGTCCCTCCACCCGCTTGGAGGGGCTATCGCGTATGAAGAACGCATTCGGGAGGCGTGGGGCGCGAGCATAATCACGGTTCCGAATAGTTGTAGGGGCGGGTTGTAAACCCGCTCTGTCTCGATATTGCATAATCCTGCATGCTGGGCCGATGATCGCGAAGATATCTGGAGAGAAGAGATTGCCGAAAGAGGGCGGGTTTGAAACCCGTCCCTACGACCGGCAGGCGAGAGTCGCGACGGTCGTGTTCGTCGCATCGTTAGGATTAGCCGGCCGGCGTGCGGCTCCATGGTCCCCATCTGACCCCTTTCGGCATCGCTTCGTGCAGCATGAACATCTCGCCGACTGTTTCCGAGGTAACGAGACCGACCAGCCGTCCCGAGGTATCGACCACCGCGACCGCGGGCGCTGCCTTCTCCTGCAGGATCCGGAATGCCTCGTCGAGGCAGCGGCGATGCCCGATCGTCACGATCTTCGATGACATTGCGTCCGCGACCTTGGCGTCAGGTCCCCGCTCCTTCAGTGCGCGAATGATATCGCTGCGCCCCAGGAGCCCGATCGGCTTTCCTGTCCCGTCCACTACCGGAAACTCGCTCTGGCTCGTGCGCAACAAGCTCTGCACCGCCTCGTCCACGTGCTCTTCCGGCGTGAGCGTGGCGAACCGGGTCATCATGGCGGTGCTCACGGGCACGCCGCGCGACATCGCCCGCAGCGCGACCGAATGCGCTTCGGAAGCCGCGGCGAGGTAGACGAAGATCGCTATGAAGATGAGAAGCGGATTATAGAACAGTCCAATGAACCCCAGCGCGAAAGCCACGCCTTGCCCGACCCAGGCGGCGATCTCGGTGGCGCGCACGAAGCCGAGCTTTGCCGCAAGCAGCGCGCGCAGCACCCGTCCGCCGTCCATGGGGAACGCCGGAATCATGTTGAACAGCGTGATGAAGATGTTGACCGCTGCAAGCTGATCGGTGAGCGAGGCGCTCGTGCTCTCGAGCGCATTGAGGTTGCCCATGTTCAGCCGCGCTCCCGCAACAATAACGAGTAACAAGGCGATGGCCACGTTCACGAGCGGCCCGGCGATGGCCACCAGAAACTCCTCGTGCGGTGCCTCGGGAATGCGCTCGAGCCGCGCCACACCGCCAATGGGCAGAAGCGTCACGTCAGGCGTGGACACGCCAAAGCCACGCGCGGTGAAGATGTGTCCGAATTCATGCGCCACCACGCAGGCAAACAGCAGCAGCATGAAGACGAGCGCGTGCCAGGCCGCTTCCGGTCCGCCGGATACATAATTGGCGGCAAAGATCCAGACGAGAAACAAAACGAAGGTGACATGCACGCGGATGAGCGTGCCGGCGATCCTTCCGATGTTGAACGACCATGCCATTGCGGGGCCTCGCGGAGAAGCCGTAGCCCGGATGGAGCGAAGCGACATCCGGGGTCGGCAGTACCGCTGTCGCTCAAGCCGGGCTGCGCACCTACGTACCGGGTAAGCTACAGGAACTCGCGCGGTATTTCAGTCCACTTTTCTCTGCCGCGATAGAACAGCGGTTTCCTGCGGGTACGGTCGAGGTATTCCTTGTAGCGTGCGCGCATGCGGCGAATGCGCCGTTGCGGTACCCTGACGCGCCGGTGCGGGATGTCGATCAGGAACCGCTCGAGCGCCCACATATTTCTTCGCGCGAACCTCCAGTCATAATTGCCCAGCTCGCGCAAATGGACGATCGCATATCCGGTAATGCAGCCGGTGCGATCGATGTACGGATCGAAATAGCTCAGGGCGAGATCGCGTGGCGTGCGAAACACGGGCTTGCGCCCGTGCAATCCCGGATCGCGCGAGCGCGCGACCGAGCCCCAGCGGCCGGCGCGTCGATATACAAAGATGACGTGGTCGAGGTTGTCGATGGATTCGAAGGTCATGAGCAGCGGTGGATAGCCGTGCTGCTCGAGAATGCAGGTGGCGGCAAGTGCCGCCTCGAGGCAGTGTGCGGTTCGATGGCGGATTACCTCGCGAAAGCTCCGCAACGTACCGCCCCGCGGCGGCCGCTCTCTGTTGTAGGGCAGGCGGTTGAGCCATTTTTGAACGCGCTCGGGCGTGCGCAGGCGCGCGATCAGCCGCCGCTCGGCCGGGCTGAACTGATCGAGCCGGGGAGCTGTGCCGCTGTGGCGCAACATTATCACCCGCGGAGCAGGATGGGTTGAGCGCGAGCGAAACCCATCAAGGGTCGTGATGGGTTTCACTTCGTTCAACCCATCCTACGGCATCGCGGTTTTCAGCTGCACGGGCGTGAGGATGAGCTGCGTCCTCGCGGGATCGCGGCCCGAGCTGTGCTCGGATGCCTCCTGCACGAGGTATGAGCCGTCAGGCGACCAGCTTGCCGCACCGTGATATCCGTTATGGCGCGTGATCCTGAATGGCTTACCTCCGGTCAACGGAGCGGCCAACAGATACTCCCCGTCCTCGTCTCCGTACTCGCCGCTGTAGACGATGTAGCGCGCGTCGGGCGAGAAAGTCGCGTCCGTCTTGTCGCCCTCGCCGGCCGGGGTGGCCAGACGATGCGTTTTATTTGCGAGATCGTAGAGCCATATACTCCAGCGCGAGCCGCTTCGTTTCTGATAGAGAATGTAGTCGCCGCGCGGCGACCAGTTCGGCTGCCGGCAATCCTCCTGCGCGCTGGTGAGATCCTGATAGCGCATTTCTCCGAGGTCGAGCATCGTAATGCGCCCACGCGCGCCTTCTCCCGGAACGCGTGTCTCGAACACGAGGCGTCCTCCTTCGGGGGAGAACGACGGCTCGAGCGCCATGAGCGAGGACCGCGATGTGATCTTTCGGGCCGTGTCTTGTCCGCCCTGAGAGCTTATGACGAACAGCTCCTCGTGGCCGTCGCGGTCCGACGAAAACACGATCTGCCCCGTCCGCGCGTTCCAGGTGGAGCCGGGCTGCGAGACGTTGTCGGTGCCGTCCGCGACCAGCGGCGTAAGAACGTTGCGGGTCAGATCAAACACGTAGAGATCGGCAGGCCCTTTGTTGTAGCCCTTGCGAAAGCGCGTGAACACGATGGAGCTGCCGTCCGGGGACCACGCAGGATTCTGCAAGCTGCCCGGCAGGGGAATGCGCAAGCGAAGACTTCCATCGGGAACCTTCATGTCCTCGAGCCAGGCATTTGCGGCAAATGATCTGCGGCTTCGTGTGCGCTCTTGTCGAATTTGCGGATCGAAAAAGCGCACCGTCTTCACTGCACGTGGATATGCCGCCGCACCGTCTTCTTCGTTTGCTCCGCTCACGAAACTCGCTGGCAAGGGTGCCGCGGCGCCTTGCTTGTGAAACTGCGAGCTCGAGACCTCACCGGGTTCCGATGGACCGCCGCCATGCCACAAGTCAAGGCTGCTGACCACCGCGAGCGTCACGCCTGCTGCCGCAAGCAGGCTTGCCGTGAGCTTCGGCGCGAACGTGAACGCGCCAACGACATTGCGTATTCCGCAACTGAGTGGGTTCAGGCGCATTCTGCAGGCAAGCCCCCGCGACCGAAACGCATTTTGCCCATCGAATATGGAAGAATAGCGACCCCGAGTGCGTAGTCTTACTGCGTCGTAAAACGGGCGTAGGGTGTGCAACGGCGCGTGGCACGGCCGACAGCGTGCGCAAAATCGCGATGCGCCGTTGCGCACGCCGGATGATTTCGCCGCGCGATTTTGCACACCCTACACGCGCGTGAGATTGCTACTCCGGCGCGGTGGAAATCACGACGAGTGCAT
>DATCJI010000038.1:0-5151 GCA_036562835.1 Xanthobacteraceae bacterium
GCAAGGCATCATTACGGCCGACGATGCGAAAAAGATCGCTCACGGTCTAGACACGATCCTGTCAGAGATCGAAGCGGGCAAGTTCTCGTTCAACCGCGCCCTGGAAGACATCCACATGAACGTGGAGGGCCGGCTATCGGAGCTGATCGGCGAGGCGGCGGGCCGCCTGCATACTGCGCGCTCGCGCAACGACCAGGTCGCCACGGATTTCAGGCTTTGGGTGCGCGACATCGTGGATGCGCTCGATGCGGCCTTGGCCGCCTACCAGCGTGCGCTCGCCGAAAAGGCCCTGACGCATGCGGGCACCCTGATGCCCGGCCTCACCCATATGCAAACGGCGCAGCCGATAACTTTCGGGCACCACCTGCTTGCCTACGTCGAGATGGCCGCGCGGGACCGCGGAAGATTCTCGGATGCGCGAAAGCGCCTGAACGAATCTCCGCTCGGGGCCGCGGCACTTGCCGGCACCTCGTTCGCACTCGACCGCGACATGACCGCGAAGGCGCTCGGCTTCGATCGGCCGATGTCCAATTCGCTCGATGCGGTATCCGACCGCGACTTCGTCATGGAGGTGCTCGCAGCTGCCGCAATCGCGTCCGTGCATCTCTCGCGACTTGCCGAGGAGATTGTGATCTGGACCTCGCCGCTCACCGGCTTGGTCAAATTGTCGGACAAGTTCACGACCGGCTCCTCGATCATGCCGCAAAAGCGCAATCCGGACGCCGCCGAGCTGGTGCGGGGGAAGACAGGCCGGATGATCGGCGCGCTCAATGCCCTGCTGGTCGTGATGAAAGGTCTCCCCCTCGCGTACGCCAAGGATATGCAGGAGGACAAAGAGGTTGCGATGGACGCACTTGCTGCGCTATCGCTGTCGATTGCCGCGATGACGGGCATGGTGGCCGATCTCGAACCCGACGCAACGCGGATGAAGAAGGCCGCTGGCGAGGGCTACGCCACCGCAACCGATCTCGCCGACTGGCTTGTGAGGACGTTGAAGATTCCATTTCGCGAAGCGCACCACAGCGCGGGCAGGATCGTCGCCAAGGCCGCGGCCTCGGGGGTCGCCCTGCACCGGCTGCCGCTCTCGGTTATGCGTGAGGTGGTACCGCGAATCGACGAGGACGTTTTTACCGTTCTCTCCGTCGACCGCTCGGTAAAAAGCCGGACCAGCTTCGGTGGTACCGCGCCCAAAAACGTGCGCGGGCAGGCCAAAAAATGGCTGCGCAAGCTCGAAAAAGAGAAATCCTGACTTCGCCTTGTTTCTCTGTTTTGCTATCGTTCTCCAAGCAAGGAGTCCTCCCCGTGAGGCATTCAGACCACCCGCTTCTCCGTCTTGCCGTGATCGGCGCCCTCGTTGCGTCGATCGGCTTGTCGGCGTGCGGACGCAAGGGACCACTGGATCCGCCGCCCGGGGCGTCGCTCGCAGGCCAACAAATAACGCCCGAAGACATCGACACCAGAGATAAGCCGGTCCTGGGACGTGACGGAAAGCCGATCGCGCCGGCGGGCCCAAATAAACGCATTCCTCTCGACGTTCTGCTCAACTGAGCGCGCCATGCACCACTTTGCTTATCGCGACGGCGTGCTGCACGCCGAGGCGGTGAACATCGACACACTCGCCGCCGCGGTCGGTACACCATTTTATTGCTATTCGACGGCGACACTTGCCCGTCACTACAAAGTTTTTGCCGGCGCGTTCGCCGACGTCAGCGCGCTCGTGTGTTATGCGATGAAGGCGAATTCCAATCAGGCAGTGATCCGAACGCTCGCTAAGCTGGGCGCCGGCGCTGACGTCGTGTCGGGTGGAGAGCTCAAGCGCGCGCAAGCGGCCGGCATTGCTCCCGACAAAATCATGTTCTCCGGCATTGGCAAGACCGCATCGGAGCTCGCACTTGCCGTCGATGAGGGCATTCTTTGCGTCAATGTCGAATCCGAGCCCGAGCTTGAGCTGCTCTCGTCAATCGCCGCGTCGAAGGGCCGCACGACACCCATTTCGGTGCGCGTTAATCCCGACATCGATGCCAAAACGCATCACAAGATTGCTACCGGCAAAGCGGAGAACAAGTTCGGTATTCCGATCAGCCGTGCGCGCGAGATCTACATGCGTGCCGCCAAGCTCAAGGGCCTCAAGGTTGTCGGGGTCGACATGCATATTGGCAGCCAGATCACCGAACTTGACCCGTTCGACAATGCCTTCGCATTGCTGGCTGAGTTCGTGCGCGTTTTACGATCCGACGGCCACAAGATTGCACATGTGGATCTTGGCGGTGGGCTTGGGATCCCGTACCGCGATGATAATGAGCCTCCGCCCCATCCGGAAGCCTATGCACAAGTGGTCAAGCGGGCGACCCGGGATCTCGATTGCCGTTTGATTTTCGAGCCCGGGCGTCTTCTCGTCGGCAATGCCGGTATTTTGATCACTCGCGTGTTGTTCGTGAAGCATGGCGAGGCAAAGAACTTCATTGTCGTTGACGCCGGAATGAACGATCTCATTCGCCCAACGTTATACGACGCGCATCACGAGATTTGGCCGGTGACGCAATCGTCCTCGTCCCGACGTTTTCGTGCCGACATAGTCGGGCCAGTTTGCGAAAGCGGAGACTTCCTGGCCGTTAGCCGCGATATGGTGGAACCCGCCGGTGACGCGCTGTTGGCGGTCATGTCCGCGGGCGCATACGGCGCAGTCCAGGCTGGCACTTACAATACCAGGGCCCTGGTGCCCGAAATTTTGGTCAACGGGGCGCAATGGGCCGTGGTACGCCCGCGCCTTGAAGTTGACCAATTAATTGCGCTCGATCGCATGCCGGATTGGCTTTGAGCGCATAAATACACGCGTGGCCGTCAGGGTTGGCACGTGTTAGCCTGATGAATAGATTCTCCCGAGCCTGAGCGACGGAGCGCCTTTTGGACGAACCAAAAAACCAGCCTTTGGAGCAAGAGAAAACCGCAAGACTTTTGCTCGCGCGGGCGCTCGCGCGGGCGCGTGGCAGCCTTTTCTGGGAGAAGTTGTGGCCGGCTCTCGCCGGCGTGGCAACTATGCTCGGATTGTTTTTGGCCTTCTCGTGGGCCGGTTTGTGGCTGGCATTGCCGCCGCTGGCCCGCGCCATCGGCCTGTTCATATTCGCAGTCGCCATTGTCGCTTCGGCGTTGCCATTGCTGATCGTGCGGCTGCCGAGTGTCTACGATGGTCTTCGACGGCTCGATCGCAGCACCGGTGAAGCGCACCGTCCAGCGACGGCGGTTGCCGACCGCATCGCTGCCAACAACAATGATCCTGTGGCGCAGGCGCTCTGGCAGGCGCATGTCGAGCGCGCGCTGCGCTCGGCGCGCAAGTTCAAGGCTGGCTGGCCTGCTCCGCGTCTCTCGCTGCGCGATCCTATGGCATTCCGTGCTCTCGTTGTCATTGTAATGGTCGCGAGTTTCTTCGCCGCTGGCGGCGAGCGCACAAAACGTATCGCTGCAGCTTTCGATTGGCGCGGCGTGGTGGCGCCCGCCAATTTCCGCATCGATGCCTGGGTCACCCCGCCCGTTTACACCGGCCGGCCTCCGGTGATGCTGGTGGGTCTGCGTCCGGGGGAAACCGCGCAGCCTACGCCTGCGGTAGCTGTTCCAGTGGGCAGTCAGCTCGTCATCCGCGCCACCGGCAAGGTCGGTTTCGACATCGCGCACCACGGCGCGATTGAGCCCGCGCCAGCCGAGGCGCGTGCTCCGCTTCCGCCTGGGACCGAGGAACGTCGGCTGTTGATCAAGGGCGACGGTTCTGCCGCCGTACATGGCGTCCTCGGCACCGATTTGGTTTGGAATTTCACTGCAATTCCCGACCGCGCGCCGAACATCGAACTGATCAAGGATCCGGAACGGCAGGCGCGTGGCGCGCTTCGCCTCGATTACAAGATGGATGACGACTACGGCGTCGTGGAAGCGAAAGCCACCTTCGCGCTCAAGGACGAGCAAGCGTCCGACAAGCCGCCGCGGTCGCTGTTTTCGGCACCCGACTATGCGCTCAGTCTGCCGCAAGCGCGCACCAAATCCGGGACGGCGCAAACCACGCACGACCTGACCGAACATCCCTGGGCCGGTGCCGATGTGACGATGACGCTCACGGCGCGGGACGAGGCCGGCAACGAGGGCCGCAGCGTGGCCTACGAGCTGCAGTTGCCGCAACGGATTTTCGTTAAGCCGCTGGCGCGCGCGCTGATCGAGCAGCGGCGCATCCTGGCACTCGATGCCGACACCAAACCATTGGTTCTCACCGCTCTCGACGCGCTCACTATTGCGCCAGAAAAATTTACGCCCGAGTCCGGTATTTATCTCGGCCTGCGCTCGATCTACCACGATCTCGACCACGCAAAGAGTGACGACGCGCTGCGTGAGGTGGTCGCGAGGCTGTGGGATATGGCCGTCCAGCTCGAGGATGGAAACGTCTCGCAAGCCGAACAGGCGCTGCGCCAGGCGCAGGAAGCGCTTCGTCAGGCGCTTGAGCGCGGTGCAAGCGACGAAGAGATCAAGAAGCTTATGGAACAGCTGCGCGCAGCCATGGACAAGTTCCTGCAGGCGCTTGCAGAAGAGATGCGCAGGAACCCGCAGCAGCTTTCGCGCCCGCTTGACCGCAACACGCGCATGCTCAGCCAGCAAGACCTCAAGAGCATGCTTGATCGGCTGGAGAATCTCGCGCGCTCAGGCAACAAGGATGCGGCGCGCCGGCTGCTCGAGGAATTGCAGTCGATGCTCGAAAACCTGCAGATGGCGCGACCCGGCGCCTCAGGCGAGGATGACGATGACGACATGATGTCGGCCCTTGACGAATTGGGCGACATGATCCGGAAGCAGCAGCAGCTGCGCGACAAGACCTTTCGCCAGGGTCAGGACAATCGGCGTGACAGGCAACGGGGGCAGCAAGGCCAGTCCGATCGGCAAATGGGCGACTTGCGTCAGGATCAGCAGGGACTAAAGGACCGGCTCAACAAGCTCCTTGAGCAGCTTCGCCAACGCGGAATGGGCCAGCCCGGACAGCAGGGCGAGGGCAACGAGATGGGCCAGCTGGGAGATGCCGGCGAGGCCATGGGGCAGGCGGAAGGTCAGCTCGGGGAAGGGGATGCCGACAGCGCCGTCGATAGTCAGGGGCGCGCGCTCGATTCGATGCGGAAAGGC
>DATCJI010000046.1:0-25822 GCA_036562835.1 Xanthobacteraceae bacterium
CGATGTCGAGGCTGTCACGCGCGAGCTCGAGCAAGCCAAAGCTGAGATTACCGCGCTCGAGGCGACGATCGCGCAGTTGAGCCCCGCCGGATCTGCAGGTAGCGCAAAAAACAGCCGCTGGGAAAACGTACTCTTCGGATCCGCCGGCGGTCTCTTCGGAGCGCTCGCCGTCTTCGTCATCGGTTCTTTTGTAAACCGACAAAAAGCGGCCGCCGCTGCGAAACAGCAGACTAGCGATGTGGACGCTGCGCCGATGCTCACCTCCCCTGGAGACGAGGGAGCCGAGCTCATTTCGCCTGCTCTGTCGCCCACGATTGCCATTTCGGAATCGGCATTTGAGAGCGAATTGGACGCGCAGGTCGACGCCATCAATGCAGCAGAAGAGAAAGCGGTAGTCGCGGCGGATGCTGCTGCTTCCGAGCCGGAGCCAACCAAAAAGGTAACGGCTCCTGCAATCGTTTAGTCTTCGTATTGGTGAGCAAGGCATGTTCCCTCATGCCGTGCACGCCTCCAGACCATCGATCCAACACGTGGACACGGGGCGCGCGCTTAAACGTGCGCCCGCGTACTTGCCCGGGCCTCTCTATTGCGGCGCTATTTTAATTCGTGGTGGGGAAGAACGGCCCGGGTAGCGGCGAGCGATGCCATCCGACGCGCCCGCCCATATTGGTCACCACATTCTCAGGCTGATAGGTGGGCGGACAGGCGTAATCCAGGAACTTTCGTTCCCCTGGAAGCACCTCTGTGCCGGCGTCGAGATAGGAACGGGGCAAAACAACGACTCTCGCGCGCGAACGTTCTGATCGTACGACGCGCCTTGGCCGCACGGCGTTGTGTCCGGTCGTGACGGTCTGCGTAGTGCTGACACTCTCCGGCTGAGCCGGTACTGTTGCGGGCGCTGCTGCCGGCGCAGGCGTTTGCGGCGAGGTCTGCTCAAGCCGGTAACGCTCGTCGAATGAAGCGGGCCGGCCATTTGTGTCCTGCGCCACGGCGACGATCGGCGTCAGCCAGAACGCCAAAGCAGTGCCTGCCAAAAAAATGCGATGCATTTGCGTACCCCCACCCGATTAGCCCATGCCAGCGCCATACGACCGCCGGCAACGGCTCGCGACGTTGGTTTGTCGCGCCCGCGGGTGAATTGGTTCAATGGCGAAGCGGCATCTCCAAATGCGCTGGTCGGCTACTCCGCCGCTTCTTGCGCGTAGCCAAGCCGCTGGTTGAGCTTGTCGAGGAGCGTTTCGGCGGCTTCGGCGATAACGGTGCCGGGCGGAAAAATCGCCTCGGCGCCGGCACGTTCCAGTGCCTCGTAATCCTCAGGAGGGACAACGCCGCCGACCGCAATCATGATGTCCTCGCGGCCTTCTTTTCGCAGCGCAGCCTTGAGCTCCGGGACAAGTGTAAGGTGGGCGGCAGCGAGGGACGACACGCCCACGATATGCACGTCATTCTCGACTGCTTGGCGCGCGGCTTCTTCGGGCGTTGCAAACAGGGGGCCGATGTCGACGTCAAACCCGAGGTCGGCAAACGCGCTCGCAATGACCTTCTGCCCACGGTCGTGGCCATCCTGGCCGATTTTCGCAACCAGGATGCGCGGGCGCCGGCCTTCATGCTGTTCGAAGGCGGTGATGCGTTGCTGAATGCGCCCAATGCTTTCTGACATGATGGCTGCCTCCCGACGGTAGACACCCGTAATGGCCTTGATCGGCGCCTGGTGACGCCCGAATACTTTCTCCAGCGCCGATGAAATCTCGCCTACGGTTGCCTTCCGGCGTCCCGCTTCGATGCCGAGGGCGAGCAGATTTCCTTTGCGCTCCGCGGCGCAGCGGGTGAGTGCGTCGAGGCTCGCCTGCACCGCCGTTTCATCGCGCTCGCGCTTGAGGCGTTGTAGCTTATCGATCTGCAGCTCGCGCACCTTCGCGTTGTTGACTTTCAGGAGGCGAATCCGGGCTTCATCTTCGGGGCGGAATCTGTTCACCCCGATGAGCGGCTGCTGGCGGCTGTCGATGCGCGCCTGGGTTTTTGCCGCAGCCTCTTCAATGCGAAGTTTCGGCAAGCCTGCCTCGATGGCTTTGGCCATTCCGCCCATTGTCTCGACTTCTTGAATGTGCGCCCATGCGCTCGTGGCGAGTTCGTACGTAAGGCGCTCGACGTAGAACGAGCCTCCCCATGGATCGATCGCGCGGGTGGTGCCGCTCTCCTGCTGCAAGACAATCTGCGTGTTGCGCGCAATGCGGGCCGAGAAATCCGTTGGCAGTGCCAGCGCCTCGTCGAGCGCGTTGGTGTGCAAGGATTGCGTATGCCCCTGCGTCGCCGCCATTGCTTCGATGGTGGTGCGCACGACATTGTTGAAGACGTCCTGGGCCGCGAGCGACCAGCCGGAGGTCTGGCAATGGGTGCGCAGCGAAAGGGAGCGGTTATCCTTGGGTGCAAATTGCGCCATCAGTTTTGCCCAGAGCAGGCGAGCTGCGCGTAGCTTCGCGACTTCCATGAAGAAGTTCATGCCGATCGCCCAGAAGAACGAGACGCGCGGAGCAAATCGATCGACATTCAGACCGGCGTTGAGCCCCGCACGCACATATTCGAGTCCGTCGGCGAGCGTGTAGGCGAGCTCCAGGTCCTGCGTCGCTCCCGCCTCCTGCATGTGATAGCCGGAGACGGAAATCGAGTTGAACTTCGGCATATGCGCGGCCGTGAAGGCGAAGATATCGGAGATGATGCGCAGGGAAGGCTCGGGAGGATAAATGTAGGTGTTGCGCACCATGAATTCTTTGAGGATGTCATTCTGAATGGTGCCCGAGAGTTTCTGCGGCTCCACGCCTTGCTCCTCGGCGGCAACGATATAGAGCGCCAGCACGGGCAGGACCGCGCCATTCATGGTCATGGACACGGAGATGCGGTCGAGCGGAATCCCGGCAAACAGCGTGCGCATGTCATAGATGGAGTCGATCGCAACGCCGGCCATGCCGACATCGCCGAGCACGCGAGGGTGGTCCGAGTCATAGCCGCGGTGCGTGGCAAGATCGAACGCGACGGAGAGACCCTTCTGCCCGGCTGCAAGGTTGCGCCGATAGAATGCATTCGAGTCTTCGGCGGTCGAGAAACCGGCATATTGCCGGATGGTCCACGGCTGCGTGACGTACATGGTCGGGTAGGGTCCGCGCAGGAACGGCGGCAGGCCGGGGTAGGTATCGATAAAGTCGACCCCGCGCGTGTCGTCCCGCCCATAGACCTCCTTCACGGCGATGCCCTCGGGCGCAATCCATGGCGAGGAGGCCCGGGCGGTTGCAGGCACCGGCGTCTCCGCGAAGCCCAGGGTGCTGAAATCAGGAATGGCGCTCATGCGAGGCATACCGAATAAACGCGTGATGCCGGGCGTTGTGCCGCGCATCCACGCCTGGTGAGGACTGGAAGGCGTGGAGGGCCGGAACGCCCCCGGCCATGGCACCCGGTTCGGCTAGTCGTTGTGCATACTATCAAATCCTGTATGGACTCGGAATTGACCTGAGCAGATCAGCCTGCCTCGCGCTGCTCGAGCGAGGCGTAGGCCTTGCGCAATGCGGCGAGCACATCGCAGCCCGCAAAGATAAAGCCCGATGCTCCGCTGGCTTCGAGATCGCGCATCGGCTTGCCGGCCACCCACACCACCGCGCCTGCGTTCTTGAGCCGGTCGACGGCTGCAGCGCCTTGGCTCGCATAGCGCGCATCCGACGAGCACAGGCACGCGAGCTTGGTCCCGGATTGCGCAAAGTCGAACGCGAGCGTCGTCTCACCAGGAGCAGCATGAGCGGCTTCATGGGTCACTGTTTCGATACCGCCGGCTTCAAACAAGTTCTTTGCGAAATTCGCCCGCGCACTGTACTCCGATGCGCTGCCGAGATGCGCAAGAAATACTTTGGGTCGAGCTCCGTTACGCGTCAGCATTGCGTCCGAACGCTCGCGTAGCTTTTCGAACGATTGCGCAAGCCGCAAGGGCGGCAGCGCCTCGAACTGGACTCTCTGCCTAGCCGCCTCCTCAGGCATCGGCGCGGTCATCAGGACAGAGACGGGTGCTTCGGAAAGATTGGGAAAATCGCTCGTGCCGGTGAGGGGAGCCTTCCGTGTTGCGACGTCGGCTTGCCGCTGTGCGCGCACCTCGGCAATCTTGCTTTGCAGATCGCCTCGCTCGAGTGCGGCCCAGGCACCGCCGACCTGCTCGATTCTCTGAAACAGGGCCCACGCAATGTGGCAGAGCTGATCGGTGAAATTCTCGATCGACCCCGCCCCGGCGGCCGCATCCATCACCTTCGCTAGATGCGCTTCTTCGATCAGGATCAGCTGCGTATTGCGCGCAACGCGGCGCGCGAAGCGATCGGGCAAACCCACGGCCATCGTGAAGGGGAGGGCCGCGATCGCGTCAGCGCTGCCCAATCCCGCTGCAGCAACGGCAATGCATGTGCGCACCATGTTTACGTGTGCATCGCGTTTGCTCATCATTCGCCAGGCAGTATCGACGGACAGAAACAGCGGTGCCGGTGAAAGCCCGCATGCGGCTTCAATCCGAGCCCAAAGTTTGCGCAGGGCGCGCAACTTCGCCATTGTGAGGAATTGATCAGCGTCGGCGGCAAGACGGAAAAAGATCAGGTGGCGGGCGGCATCGAGCGCTATGCCGCCCCGTTCGATCGCGCGCAGATAAGCAACTGCCGCCGCAAGCGCGAAAGCGAGCTCCTGCGCCTCCGATCCGCCGGCGTTGTGCACGATGCGCCCATCCGCAGCCGCGAAGGGACCAGTGAACCCTTTGTCGGCGAGATTGGAAATATCGCTCGCAAGTGCGTCCTTGAGGACATCCCAGGACGAGGCGCTGCCGCCGGCTGCCGCCGCGGCGCCAATCGGATCAAAGCCAAACCGGATTTTGGTTGCGGCCGGCCTCGCGCCAGCCTTTTTTACGGTCGTGATAACTGAAGCCGCGACGTCGCGTGCGTGCATGCCGGCGTCAAGCTCGAGGTGAATGCCTTCATCGAACCGCACGCCCGTGAGCGCTCGCGCCAACGCGCCTTCGGTTGGTGGAAGCCCAAACCCGTACGCAGCGGGAGCGCCGCGAAACACGAGCGACAGGCCGTCGGCTCCGTTCGCAAGATCGTGCAGCGCTTCCGCATTGGCGGCTTCGGCCTCCGGGTGATCCACGCGCTGCATGACATGCCACGGTGCGCCCGGATGGCTGTGAGCGACCGGCGGGGCTTGTGGCTGCTGTGAGTAGAGCGGGTCGATGCGCAAGCCGTCGTAAGTTGTGGTGATCAGACGGTCGTGCGGCGCTCCCTTGAGCACGTCTTTGACCAGCGCTTCCCACTGCTCCCGCGTGGCGCGCGGGAAGTCAGCAGCAAAGGACAACTCGGGAACGTCGGTCATCACGGTAAAATGCCATGCCGCCGTGGCAGCGCCAATTCTCATGCCTCGTGTCTCGGGGGCAAACGCTCGATCCCGCGCGCGTCGACCTGCCGTACGGCGTCCCGCACGCGCCGGCCGCCGATCATTCGGTCGGGAACGATCTCGGCAAGTGGAACGAGCACGAACGCACGCTCGAACAGTCGCGGGTGCGGGAGCGTCAACTCCGGTGCGTTCAGAACGACATCGTCGTACGTCAGGAGATCGATATCGATAATACGCGGGCCCCAGCGTGCCTCTGTCGCGCGGTTGCGGCCCAGCATGTATTCGATGTGCTGGCACTGATGGAAAAGCGCCTGTGGCGCAAGGGTGGTCTCAACTTCGATGCAGGCATTGGTAAACGCAGGCTGATTCTCCATTCCCCACGGCGGGGTGCGGTAATCCGATGTGCGCGCAAGCAGGCGCACATCGGATAGCCGACTAAGGAACGCAATCGCGTGATCGATGTTTGACCGCCCGTCGCCGATATTGCTGCCCAGCCCCAGAAGGGCATCAGACATGTGGTCGACGCGCGCGTGTGACGCGCACCCCCACGTCGGCAAAGCTCGCTGGTATCGGAGCGTGCGGTTTGTGCACTGTCACGCACACGCTTGTCACCTGCTTGAATGCATCGAGAACCGCTTGCGCGACCGCGCCAGCCGCGGCCTCGATCAACCGGTAACGACGACCGCAAAACGCCTTGCTCGCGAGGGTTACCACCGCGTCATAGCTGACCGTATGGGCGAGCTTGTCGGATCGGGACGCGGCTCCCAGATCAAGCTCAAGTACGAGATCGAGCGCAAAAGTTTGGCCGACCTTCGCTTCGTGCGGCATCACCCCATGATGCGCGTGCAGCGCAAGGGCGCTGATAAACACAGCATCCGTCATCCTGCGCTCCGAATGGCCGCCCCGACGCGCAGCGCCTGCACCGTCTCATGGACATCGTGGACGCGAACCATGCTTGCACCGTTCGCTACCGCAACAAGATGCGCAGCAATCGATCCGCCAAGCCGCCGATCCGGGTCGGCAGGCGCGATTTTGGCGATGAAGCGTTTGCGGGAGGCGCCCACAAGGAGAGGCAGCCGGAAGCACTGCAATTCGGCGAGCTTGGCGATTGCGATCATGCTTTGCTCCGGGGTCTTTCCGAACCCGATGCCGGGGTCAAGCACGATCTGATGCCGCCCTATTCCGATCGCTGCGGCTATGTTCAAGGAACGCTCGAAAAAGCGTGCAATATCCCTCATGATGTCGAGTTCTGGATCGGCCTCTTCACGATTATGCATAATGATTACGGGCACGGCGGCTTGTGCAACGACATGCGCAAGAGCAGGGTCGCGTTGCAATCCCCATACATCATTGATCATGGCCGCTCCCCGCTCGAGTGCCCACTGTGCGACCGAGGCCTTCATGGTGTCCACTGAGATTGGTAGGCCGAGACTTACGGCGGCCGGAAGCACACGTTCGAGGCGACGGAGCTCTTCCTCGGCTGGCACCGAAACCGCGCCGCCATACGGACGAGTGGATTCAGCGCCGATATCCAGGATGTCGGCGCCTTCCGCGACCATTTTCTCGGCCTGGCGGAGTGCCGCTGTAACATCGAGGAAGCGGCCACCATCTGAAAAAGAATCAGGTGTGACGTTAAGAATGCCCATCACAACAGGGCGCCCCAGCCCTAACAGCCGCTCGAGTATGCCTGAGACATGGACTCGCTCAGCATCGGTACCCGCACCCGGCATAAGATGGGCTTGCGCCGGAGCGCCCAGGGTGTCAAGCGGCGTCTCCTTCGCCAGCAACTGGCCGATTGCCGGATCAGTACGTGATTTTCAGCGGAAGTTTTCGTGCGTGCTCGACCCAGCGCGTGACGAGCTTTTCCGATGGAAGGAAACGGACAAGTTTCCTTTTCTTATTGGCGTCGGCCATCGTCTTCGCGAGATTCGCGGGGTTCCGGTACTTGAGCTCATTCACTGTATGGACCCCGACTTCGCGCAGGAGTCCTGCGTATTCCTTTCCCATTCCCTTGATGCGCAGCTTGTCGGACATAGTGGCCCACCGCAACAGTCTCTTCTCGTTGAGCTGGGTGCGCTCCGCCAGATGTTTTCTGGCTTTCGCCGTTCGTGCGGCCTCAAGCAGCTTCTCTGTCGTCCGAATGCCGACCGACTTGAGCGCGTCGATCTCGTCGGAACCAATATCGTCGAAGATGCTGATCGGATGAGACATGCATTCTCCTCGCCCGGTCAGCCGCGCGCGCTCGCGCCGGGCGAATGCAAAAAGCCGATCTTGCCGATTGTCAGGTGGCGACGCCGGTTTGATCTGTCGGGAACGCAGGTACGCGGCGCCGAGGTTACCCCCTCCAGGACCCACAATTGCGAAGTCCAGCCCGCGACTTTCCCCACAGTCGCGCGCTCGACGCCTGCAGCGACGAGACGTCCGATGCAATCGCCCATTTGCCCCGCCCCTCGCCAGCCCCGCACTCCCGGCAGGTTAACCGCATGATACGCCCGCAAAATTGCAGAAAACAAGCGCTGCAAATAAAAGTAGCGAGCATTGTTGCATTTGCGCATCATACGCGTTGTGCGGATTTTGTTGGCGTAAATTACCGCGCAGCACACTGGATGCTTGGCCCATCTGACGTGAGGCACAGCTAATGACATCTGCGCAACAGTTGCCCGCGGTGCTCGCCCGCATCGATGCGGATCTGGAGCAAAGCCTGGCGCGCTTGTTCGATTTTCTGCGCATTCCCTCGATATCGACCGACGCCGCCTACAAGGAGCACTGTGTCAGTGCGGCCAAATTCGTGGCTGCGGATCTCGCCGGCATCGGTTTCGATGCGAGCATTCGGCCAACTCCCGGGCATCCGGTTGTGCTCGCGAAGAGCAAAAATGAGGCTGCGCAATCACGCGCTCCGCGCCTGCTCTTTTACGGCCACTACGACGTGCAGCCGGTCGATCCGCTCGAGCTCTGGGACACACCTCCGTTTGTGCCGCGCATCGCCGAGCTGCCGGATGGGCGAAAAATCATTGTGGCGCGCGGAGCCTGCGACGACAAAGGTCAGGTCATGACCTTCATCGAGGCATGCAGAGCATTCAAAGCCGTAACCGGAGCATTGCCGCTGCCGGTGACCATGTTGATCGAAGGGGAGGAGGAAAGCGGGTCACAGCATCTGCCGGCATTCGTGCGCGAGCATGCCCGGGAGCTCAAACAGGACCTCGCGCTGGTTTGCGACACCAGCATGTGGGATCCGAGCACGCCAATGGTGACAACATCGTTGCGCGGCCTTCTTTATGAGGAGGTGCGTATCGCCTGTGCGGACCGCGACCTGCATTCAGGTCTGTTCGGGGGAGCCGCGCAAAACCCGCTGCGGGTATTGGCGGGAATTCTTGGCAGCATGCATGACGGGAGGGGGCGGGTGACGATCCCGGGCTTCTATGATGGCGTGAACGACCCCGCTCCCGCCATGAGACAGGAGTTGTCGCGGCTTGATCTCACTCCGGAGAACTTCCTTGGACCGGTCGGACTGAAAGTACCCGCCGGAGAAAAGGACCGCTTGCTGATCGAGCAGATCGCCACGCGTCCAACGGCAGAAATAAACGGCATGCTGGGCGGCTACACTGGAGAGGGCTCGAAGACGGTCATTCCGGCAAAAGCAATGGCGAAAGTATCTTTTCGCCTGGTCGCCGGTCAGGATCCCGAACGGGTGCGGGCGAACTTTCGGGAATTTGTCCGCGAGCGCCTGCCGCCCGACGCGACAGCCGAATTCACGGCGCTTGCCGAGGCGCCGGGAATCGAAATTCCGTTCGACAGCGCCGCCCTTGCAAAGGCACGAGCCGGACTGCTCGAAGAGTGGGGCAAGCCGGCGGTCACGGTGGGCGAGGGAGGTACCATCCCGATTGTCTCGGATTTCAAGCGCGTGCTCGACATGGATACGATCATGGTCGGTTTTGCGCTCGATGACGACCGCGTGCATTCTCCCAACGAAAAATACGATCTGCGGTCGTTCCATAAAGGTACGCGCAGCTGGGCTCGAATTCTCGCCGCACTGGCCGCCTGACTTCGAGCCGCTAATTTAGCGTGGTCTTCGTTTGCTACGCGTCGCGCGGGGAATGCGCGCGGGCCACGCCACAATGTGATCTTCAAGTTCCGTGTCAGGCACATCGTCTTCACTCGCGCCAACGCGGCCGCTCACGGAAATGCCGGCCGCATGCACCGTCTCGGGATCATTCGAGACGAGTGGGTGCCACCAGTAGAGATCGTGGCCTTCGGCAAGCCTGCGATAGGCGCAGGTCGGAGGCAGCCAGACCAGTCTTTTGACATTTCGCGGGGTGAGCCGGACGCAATCCTTCACTTGGGCGGTACGGTTACGGTAGTCGCGGCATCGGCAGGTCTTCGCATCGAAAAGCCGGCAGGCAACATCGGTGAAAAAGGTGCGCGTGCTGTCGTCCGCGTCCTCCAGCTTCACCAGGCAGCAACGGCCGCATCCGTCGCAAAGGCTCTCCCATTCGGAATCCGTCATTTGACTCAAGGGTTTGCGTTTCCAAAAGGGAAGGTCGTCCTGAGGCATGTCAAATCAACCAGTTTAGGGACCAAAGGTGGAGCAGAGTATTGGACCCCCGATAGGGTAAACGCAGATTAAATCAGCGTATTTCCCTTCACTGTGTGGTGATCCTGCCATAGTTTGGAACACCTCTTTCGGGTACAACCTTCGCAGCGGCTAGGCGGCTCCGTCCAGCCGATGCCTGGATTCGCCCAGAGGGAACTTTGCGCGACCGCTTCAATCACGACCAGCAGGGCAGCAGCTGGAAGATCCGGCTGCACCGCTTTTTTCTCGATCTCGATTCGCGCATCGATTTCGGACTTTACCAGGCGAAGACCTGGGGACGCGAGCTTTACGAACGCTTTACCGACTTTATGGACCGCTTCCACGTTGCCGGGTGGCGACGATGGTATTTCGTCGAACCGCTCTCGGAAGGCCTGACGCTCGGGCTGGGCGGCCTGATCGTCATGCTGGCATTGGCAATTCCAGCCTTTCGCGAGACTTCCGACGATGACTGGCTCAAGAAATCCGAGCTCGCCGTCACTTTTTTGGACCGGTACGGCAACGAACTCGGCTCACGCGGAATCAAGCACAACGATGCGCTCCGGCTTGAGGAATTCCCGGACCACCTCATCAAGGCCACCCTGGCCACTGAAGACCGCCGGTTCTACGACCATTTCGGCATCGACATCCCCGGCCTGTTTCGCGCAATGACGGCGAACGCCAGGGCGGGGGGTGTGGTGCAGGGCGGCTCGTCCATATCGCAGCAGCTTGCCAAAAACCTCTTCCTGTCCAACGAGCGGACGCTCGAGCGCAAAGTCAAAGAGGCGTTTCTTGCGCTGTGGCTCGAGGCGCGCCTGCCCAAGAACGAGATCCTGAAACTCTATCTCGATCGCGCGTACCTGGGTGGCGGCACGTTCGGCGTGGATGCGGCGGCGCAGTACTATTTCAACAAGTCAGCACGCGATGTGAATCTCGCGGAAGCTGCCATGCTGGCTGGCCTGTTCAAGGCACCCTCGAAGTTCGCTCCGCACATCAACCTGCCGGCAGCGCGTGCGCGCGCCAATGTCGTGCTCGACAATCTCGTTGAAGCGGGGTTCATGACGGAGGGACAAGTCTTCGGTGCGCGCCGCAATCCCGCCACGCCCGTCGATCGGCGCGACGAGCGATCGCCCAACTACTATCTGGATTGGGCTTTCGACGAGATGAAGAAACTCGCCGATACGCTGCCGAAATCCGTGCACGAGCGTGTCTTCGTTGCGCGTCTGGCGCTCGACGTAGACCTGCAGAAGCATACGGAGCAGGCGCTGGAAAATTCGCTCAAGCAATATGGCCGCGAGTATAATGTCAAACAAGGCGCCACCGTGCTCATGGACGCGGATGGCGCGGTGCGCGCCATGGTCGGCGGCCGCGATTACGGAGAGAGCCAATTCAATCGCGCTACCGATGCCTTGCGCCAGCCCGGATCGTCCTTCAAGCCCTACGTGTACGCGACCGCGCTGATGCACGGTTTCAAGCCCACCTCGGTGGTGGTGGACTCGCCTGTTTGCATCGGGAACTGGTGCCCCAAAAACTACGGCGGCGGCTTTGGCGGCGCGATGACCTTGAGCGAGGCTCTGAAACGCTCCGTCAATGTGGTAGCAGTCAAGCTTTCAATTTCGATAGGCAACGGCAATCCAAAAGTTGGGCGCGCCAAGATCAGAGAACTTGCGCGCAAGGCGGGATTACGCACGCCGCTGCCCGATACCCCTTCCATGCCGATCGGCGCCGACGAGGTGACCGTGCTTGACCATACGGGCGGCTACACCATGTTTGCCAATCTCGGCAAGGCGTACACGCCGCACGCGATCCTTGAATTGCGCACGGGCGCTGGCGAGCTCATCTGGCGCTGGGACCGCGACGGCAAGAAGCCGGTGCAAGTCATTCCGCCGTCCGTTGCCATCGACATGGTGAACATGATGACAAAGGTAGTGGAGGAAGGAACCGCGAGGCGCGCGATCCTCGACGGTATCAGGGCGGCTGGCAAAACCGGGACCACGAACGCCTACCGCGATGCCTGGTTCGTCGGTTACACCGGCAACTTCGTTTGCGGGGTGTGGTTCGGGAACGACGACTACAAAACCATGAATCAGATGACCGGCGGCTCGCTGCCGGCGCAGACTTGGCACGAGATCATGGCCTACGCGCATCAGGGCATTGAGCTCAAGCCTATCCCCGGCGTGGGCGGCGCGCCAACGGCGCGCGCTGTCGCTGCCGCCGAAAGCAAGAAAGAAGGCGCACCGGTCGAAGGGGCTCGACCCTCCATGTTGACGCGGCGCGGAACGGAGGCGCTGCTTCGCGTCGAACACTTGATGGATGATGCCACGCGCGCTCTTACGGTCAGCCGCGATCCCACCAAAACGACCGATGCCCAGGGTACAGGCGCATTGCCTCCCGAAACCGTAGCGGCCGCCCCGGACGGCAGCCGCGCCGGGCCGGTGCGCGGGAACTGACGGTGAGGTTTTGGTCGCTATACCCCGCCTTCTGACCTGATCATCGGATCCACCGTGCGTCTGCTTTTCGGAATCCTGTTTGCACTGGCCACTGCCGCTATGGTCGGTCTGGGCACCACCTGGATCGCATTGACGCAGGGATTGGCCTACGGAGGGGTGACCATCGGGGCCTGGACGGCTTGGCCAAAAAACGGCACGGCGGGGATTGATCCGTATGCGAGAGCGATGATTGCGCGCAACGGCGAGCTGCCGGTGGGCTCAGGCGATGGCGTTTCATTTTACGCGCGCACTGACGATGCGGGACAACCCCTGGATGGCCGTTGCGATGTGCTGGTGAGCGGCATCACTCCGCCGGCACGTTTCTGGACAATGACGCTGTATGATCCCGAGGGCTTGCTGGTCGCCAATTCCATGCGGCGGCACGGCTTCACCAGCCAGGAAATCGTTCGCAAAGCCGATGGAAATTTCGACATCGCCATCGCACCGCGTGCGCGTCCCGGCAACTGGCTGCCCACGGGGGGCGTCGAAAGATATCAGCTCGTGCTGCGCCTTTACGATACGCCGGTGGGTATGGCCACGCGCAGCGGGCGTGAGGCTCCGATGCCGGCGATCAGCAGGCGAGCCTGTCAATGATCCGGCTCGCTCTCTGGATATTGAGCGCTCTCATCCTTGGCGGGCTCGTGCACCTGAGCACCGTCCTGCTGCTTCCGAGCCTCGCGACGCAAGATGCATATGCACGCGTAGCCGCGATGGCACCGGTCAATTCGGTCATTCCGATCCCCGCACCTACGCCGGAAAAAGCGATCATGCCATTCATGGATCCCGCTTTTACGGTCTCGGTCTGCCGATATGATCTGTCGCGCGGTCCGCTCAAGTTCTCAGTACCGATCAGCCAGGCCTATACCTCCGTTTCCTTCTATACCCGCTCCGATGTGGCTTATTACGCCATCAACGATCGCGCTGCGGGACGGCGCGTGATCGAGCTCGATCTAATGACTGCGGCGCAACGTGCCGACTTGCCGGACACTGAGGAGGTCACCCGGGCCGATCGCCTGATCGTAACCTCTCCAACCAGGGCCGGCTTGATCGTAATCCGCGCGCTCACTCCGGAGCCGGGCGGGATTCCGGCAGCGCGAGCCGCTCTCGCGGCAGCGCAGTGCCGCGCGCAATAAATCTGAACAGACTGGAACCTCAGCGCGTCGCGCGTGTGCGGCGGCGGCGTCGCGGACTGCCGCCTACTGCCGGGTGAATGTGGTTTTCCGGTGTCTCGGTGTGTCGCTCGATGCGGATCACCGGAAGAATGATGATGGTCGCCGGCTCCGATTCGGATTTTTGAACGAAGCATTTTTTGCTCCGTGCGGCGCGCAGCAGCCCCGAAAAATTGATCACGGTACCCATTGGATCCCCCGCCTCCCGTCTCCCCAGGCTCATGTTCGATTTGAGTCGGGCAAGGTTAACGGTCCGCTAACGCAGCACTTGTACGTTGTTTCAAATTGCGAGTGTTGCAGCAAAGGCGCATTCGATAATGGAGCTCTCGGCGGCATTTCCGGGTCTTGAAGACCTGGTCGATCTCAGTGGCGAAGCCAAGATCGATATGCGGCCCACACTGCTGCGAGTACTCACCGATCTCTACCTGCAACGACCGGGGCATACGGCGGACGACGAACGCTATTACACCGAGCTCGCACTTCGGCTGATCGAGGCGGCAGATATGCCGACGCGCGCAGCGCTTGCCGCGCGCCTTGCGACCTATGCTGCCGCTCCGCGCCCGCTCATGCTTAGACTCGCGCGCGATAAGATCGAAGTTGCTGCTCCTGTTTTGAGGCAATCGGCGGCGCTGACCAAGGCTGATATGGAGACGATCGCTGCCGAGCTTGGTGGCCTGCATGCCGAGCTTATTGCCGCGCGTGCACCCGAGCAGACATGGCCCGCTCAAGCACAGGGATCATCGCAGGACAATGGCGCTCAGCAGGCGTCCGAGCTCTGCGAGCTGTTTTACGCTGCCGGCGCGCTGGAACGCCGATGGATTCTGCTCAACCTGGACTACGCAGCCATCTTCCCTGGCGAGCCAGCGCTCGTACTTCGGCGCGCCGATATTTGGCATCTCGAGACGGCCGCGTTGCAACACCAGACCGAGAGCGTCGTGCGCGAGCTCGGACGAGCGCTGGGATTATCGCGCGAGCAAATCATTCGCATTCTCACGGATGATGGCGGCGAGCCGATTGTGGTTGCTGCGAGAGCTGCGGACCTGCCCGCCGATGTGCTCCAGCGCATGCTCTTGTTCCTCAATACCGGTGCAGGGCATTCTGTTGACCGGGTCTATGAGCTCTCCGACTTGTTCACACAGCTGAGCTTTGCATCGGCAAGACGCATGCTGACCATCTGGCGCGCTTGCGATGTCCGCGCTCATACGAGGGCGCCGCGCGAGGCGGTTCCGTGGCGGGCGGCAGCCGAGAGTGCGCGGCGCGCCTTATCGGAAGTGTCGCGCCGGTCACGGCCTGCGAAGAGCCGGGCGTCGCGTACCCTGAAGGCGTGAATCGTGCGCTGTTCTATGAAGTCAGCTCCTGGCCCAGGAAATGGCGGCCGCCGCGATCCTCGATTTCTACAATCCAAACGTCGGGGTCGAAGCGCACTTCCCGCGCGAGCCGTTCCTCCACCTTGGCTTCCGGTGCCGCCTGACCGGCGAAAAGCGAGCTGAACAATCGATCAGCCGGCCGCGCGGTGTCGAACGCACTCTGCGGAGCAGGGCCGAACAGTTCGGCCGTCCCATCCAGCCGGGCCACCTTCACGAAGATCGCGCCCGCCTCATCGGCACCGCGTCTGCGCACGGCCGCGAAGGCTCCTTCGACACTGCAGCGGCGGATGTAAGCCGCGACCCAAATTGCGGATTTCAGGCGCATGGGCCGGTGTCGTGACGCAAGCCTTAATCCAGTGCCCGTCCGGTCAGGGCCGCCAATTCGCGTGCAAGGCGTTCCGAGTACTGGCGCGTCACCGGAAGATTGCGATCAAGCTCGAATTTTTCAATCGCCCGTTGGGTGTCCGCATCGACCACTCCGGTGGCCCTGATCTGACCATAGCCGTACTCGGACAGAGCGCGCTGCATAGCGACTACCCGCGCCGCAGGAGCAGTCTGCTCCTGCGCGGGCTCGCTGGTCCGGGCTGAGGAGCCCTGGGCCGTGCTGAGCCTGCTCAAGGTGGGTGACGCTTGCCGCATGCTCTGCAGCAGCGTTTCGCTGGGTTCTGCGCTCGCTTTCAGTGCCGGTAAGTGCTCGAACTCTCGTATCGCCGCATCGGTCTTTGGCCCGTAAAAACCGTCCACGGGACCTTCATAATAGCCGCGCCGCAAGAGTTCGCGCTGGATATCCGTAATGATTTCGCCGGGGGTGCGCGGGGTGATAACCGCGCCGCTACGGCTTGTCTCCGCAGGGCTGGGCCGCGCAGCGGGCATCGGAATTTTTCCGACAAGGGGCAGCCCGGTCGGGGGTATAGATGCGCCGAACAGCGGAGCGGGGTGAGACCCCCGCTGCATGAACAGAACGTTGACCAACACAGCCAATCCTGCACAGACGGCCGCTATCGCGCCAATCGCGTTCCGCGCGTTTCGTCCCATGGCCGCGGTATTGCCCCCATGTTGCCCCGAGGGCGTGCGCGCCCCAGATGAACGGCGCCAGCTTGTCAGCTTCAGTTTAAGCGAACGTAAGCGAGCGGGTATGGTGAACAATCGGTTCCAGCGCATGTTCCAAGTTTTCTAAAACTCGGTGCGCATTCGCGCCGAATCTGGACAAAAAACACACATGCATTCGAACCAGCCTTTGAAGGCTTGCTGCTAGCTTCTGCGACGGGACGAAAGGGTGGCGGGGCACGCAGATGCGCTTTCTGTTTCGATTGACATTCTGGCTCGGCCTGGTGCTGCTGCTGCTGCCGCGCGCCGGCTCGCACAGCGCGTCCGACATAGGCGTGATAGAAGCCGTTTCGGCGGCGAAGTCTACTGTCTCGGATATGCGCGGCTTTTGCGAGCGGCAACCGGTCGCTTGCGCGGTCGGAACGCAGACGGCGATTACGCTTGGCCAGCGTGCCCAGGAGGGCGCCAAGTTTCTTTACGATTATCTCAACGAACATTTCGAAAAGACTGGTGCGGCGGGGAAGCTGCCTGCCGGTGCGGAACGAATGCGCGCGGCGGCTTTCGGCCAGGATACACTTTTGCCACCGGACCGGCTACCGGCGTGGCGCGGTCCCTCTCCGCGCAGGGAGGCTCATCTCGCTCACCGTGCAAAGGATTGAGTTACGGTGAGTTGCAGCTGCGTGCCTGCCTTCCGGGCACCGCGGCGTACCGCCCCTCTCCCGCGGACTGGCAGCCGCGGGTTTCCTCTTCGCGCCCGACAGCTTATATCTGGAGTCGAGAGGAATACCGTGTCTATCGACGATATCATCGACAATTTTTCGCTCCTCGAGGAATGGGACGACCGCTACCGCTATCTCATTGAGCTTGGCCGTATGCTTCCTCCCCTGCCGGAGTGCGAGCGTTCCGAGCGCAACAAGGTTCAGGGATGCGCAAGTCAGGTATGGCTCTCGACGCACATCCGCCCGGACCAAGGGGGCAAGCCTGTTCTCGATTTTGCCGGTGACAGCGACGCGCATATCGTGCGCGGCCTGATTGCCATTCTGTTTGCCATTTTTTCAGGCAAGAAAGCGCGCGAAATCCTCGCGACGGATGCCGCCGCCACATTCGAGCGGCTTGGATTGCGCGAGCATCTCACGCCGCAACGCTCGAACGGCTTTCGGTCCATGGTTGAGCGGATCCGTTCGGACGCGCATGCTGCACTCGCAGTTCCGCAACAGGCCTAAATCGCGGCAGTCAGGTTATTTTCGGCGCCGGCGCTGTTGGCCCAGGCCCATCTGCTTGGCGAGCCGCGAACGTGCTGCAGCATAGTTCGGGGCGACCATCGGATAGTCCTTCGGCAACCCCCATTTGCTGCGATATTGTTCCGGCGTGAGGTTGTATTGCGTGCGCAGGTGGCGCTTAAGCGACTTGAATTTTTTTCCGTCCTCGAGGCAGACGATGAAATCCGAGCTGATCGATTTCTTCACAGCAATGCTCGGCTTGAGGGAGTCGCTCAGGCCTTCCGTCTGCCCGGTTGAAACGCGGCTCAATGCACTGTGGACTTGACCGATCAGGGTCGGCAGCTCGGCGGAAGGCACCGGATTATTGCTGACATAGGCCGAGACAATGGACGCCGTGAGCTCGATGAAATTGACCGGAGGCGCATTGTCGCTCATCGGGAACCTGCTCTCAGCATTGTTTGATATTCGTTGAGTATAACGGACCGCCTATACCTACCCTATTCTTGTAAATCGGAAAAGCGAGCAATACTCGGCAGTGCTCAAAAGGTTAGCGCCAACAGCTTCGTCAAAACAGCTCTACGCTGCAAAAGGAGGAGCCGCAGCGAGACTAGCCCGGTTCCGAAGTTCGCAAGCACTTGCCGCCTCTCTGATGCGAACTTTGGAATCAAAGGGACACTAGCAACTATTTGATTCTAGTGCGGGTTTGAATTCGAAGTTCCTAACTGAGCTTGCATCCAGAATGACAGGAACTTCGAATTCACCGCATTAGGCGCTGCTCTCGATATGCGCGCGCAACTCCGCAATGGAGCTGAAACGGACCGTCCCTTCGGGGAGGTTCGCCTCGATGGATCCGTCCGCGTACAGTGTGTAAGCCATCCCGTCGACGACGCCGGACTTGACGACTTCCGGCCGCTCCGGAGCAGCCTCGGCGGCTCCGGCCATTGCCGGAGGCGCAGGGGTTGGCGCCGCCTGTCTTTCCACCTGCTCGTGTCTGTTCTGCGGCCCGGGCGCTCGAGCTTTGTTGCCCCGCGTTTCTGCAGGCCAGATTGCATCGAAATTTTCCGGCGGCCGCGCGGGCCGAGCGGGTTTCGATCGGAACAGAAAGTCGAGACGAGAGGCCTTCAAAGCTTCGGCGGCCGACTCAGGTGCCGGCCTGTCTTCGGCGGTGACCTTTGGCTCCGGCAGCGGGGTTTCCGGAGCCACGACCGTGGGTTCCTGCTGTTGCGCGGTCTCCTCGGGCGAGAGCGGGACCTGCTCCACGTCGGAAGATGCCGGCGGACGTGGGGATTCGTTGCGCGGTATGGTGGATCGCAGGCGCTCGATGGCCGCTGCCGAAACTTCCACCGACGAGGCGCCGGGTGTCGGAGGCGTCGGGGCCGGGCGCGCACCGCGCACCTGAGGCTCCGGCTTTGACCGCGGCGAGGACGTCGCAGCTGGTGACACACGTGCGCTTGGTACCGACACCGTCAGTGGTCCAGGGATAGATGGAGCAACAGGAATAGTATCCTTGCTCTCCCCCAGAACTCGCGGAAGCGCGCCCATCGAGGCAGCTCCCCCGGTTCGCAGCCGTGCCAGTTCAGCCAGTAACGCTGAAATGCCCACGAGAAGAAGACCTCCCGTGAGAGCTGTCGTACCGGCGACGATGAACGTGGTGCCGAGAGTGAACTCGTTGATGGGTATGCCGAATCCGATCGTGGCTACGCCACAGGCGGCAACCACCAAGCCGAGCACAAATAACGCCAACGACATACGCGCAAGCCCCAAATGGCGGCACTAGCAGCGCACCCAGCTGCTATGGTTACCAAATAATCTTGGCCGCGTTCTACCGCGCCTGCAATAACTAATATGGCACAGCGAGGAGGACCTCTCATCTTGCTTAACGCTACTTTAGGAAGGTTGCAAATGACACACAACCTAAACTGAGGGAACGAAGCATTGATCCAGCAACTTGGCTCTATACTGGAGACCTTTTCTTCTCTTCTGGCCTTTGCCGGGTGCCTTTGCGCCCACTATCGAAATGGGCAGATGTGGTCGTTGCCCCTTCACCCAGAGCACCCTAAATGGTTAACGCCGGCGGGACTGAGACTCTTTTCTCCCTTCCGCCCCGACCAGGAGGACGCCGATGGCTTTCACCTTGCCTGACCTTCCCTACGCCTATGATGCGCTTGCCCCTTACATGTCACGTGAGACGCTCGAGTATCATCACGACAAGCATCACCTCGCGTACGTGAACAATGGCAATAATCTCCTCAAGGGTACTGAGTGGGAAGGAAAGTCGCTGGAAGAGGTGGTCAAAGGGTCGTTTCAGAAGAATGCGGGGCTCTTCAATAATGCCGGCCAGCATTACAATCACATCCATTTCTGGCATTGGATGAAGCCCAACGGGGGCGGAGACAAGATGCCCTCGAACCTGGAGAAGAAGATCGTTTCCGATCTGGGCTCGGTGGCGAAGATGAAGGAGGACTTCATCCAGGCCGGGACCACCCAATTCGGATCCGGCTGGTGCTGGCTTGCGGTGAAGGACGGCAAGATTGTCGTAGCCAAGACTGCGAATGGGGAGAACCCCCTCGTGCACGGCGGCAAGCCCATTCTCGGCTGCGATGTTTGGGAGCACTCCTACTACATCGATTACCGCAACAGGCGGCCCGATTACTTGAAGGCATTCATGGATCACCTGGTGAACTGGGAATACGTGGCCAAGATGCTGGATGCGGCGATGAAGTGAGCTCGTCTTCAGCTTGTGAAGGCAAGTGAAGGAAAGCTCCTCGCCTTCACCCTCCCGCGCAAACCGCCTGATTGATGGAACGGCCTACGGCCTGCTCGCGGGTGCGGGTCTGCTCGCGCTGCTGACGTTTCGGGACTACGGACTGAGCTGGGACGACTACACACATGCCCAGTACGGCGAGATGCTGCTCGATTTTTATCGGTCCGGGTTTGCCGACCGGCGCGCGCTGAGCTGGGTCAATCTCTATTATTACGGGGGAGGATTCGACCTGCTGGCGGCTGCTGCTGCCAAAGTTTTGCCCTTCAGCTTGTTTGAAACACGCCGGCTCGTGGGAGCCGCAGTGGGCCTTGTGGGCTTGTGGGCAACGTGGCGGTTGACGCGGCGCATTGGCGGGCCCGTTGCGGGACTTGTTGCGCTCGCACTGCTCGCAACCTGCCCCCTCTACTACGGTCACATGCTCATGAACCCGAAGGACAGCCCCTTTTCGGCTGCGACTGCGGTGCTGCTCTGGGCAGTGGTGGTTTTGTTGCAGCACTACCCCAGCGTTACGATTAGAGAAGCTGCATTTGCAGGCCTTGGCCTTGGACTTTCCTTTGGTTCCCGCATCTTGGCCGGATTTGCGGTGCTCGCATCGCTTGGCGCGCTGGCTCTGCTGTTCATCGCCGAACTCAGGCAAAAAGGAGCCGCTTTTGCAGGGGCGCGGCTTGGCACGTTTGGCTTGCGCGTGCTGCCTGGAGCCTTGCTCGCCTATTTCGTCATGGGCCTGCTCTGGCCATGGTCGGTCATTGATCCGCTCAATCCATTTCACGCGCTGTTCTATTTTTCCCGCTTTTTCGAGAAGCCCTGGACGGAGCTGTTTGCCAGTATGGTCATACCGGTCACGGAAATGCCGCGGGTTTATGTGCCCAACTTGCTCGCACTGAAGCTGCCGGAAATTTTCACGGCGCTTGCGGCTCTGGGCCTTGCCGGCGCGTTTGCCGCAACCTGGAGAAGACACATCGTCCCGCAACGCCGGGCCGTGTACTTGCTTATTGTACTAGCCGCATCGCTGCCTGTTCTCCTGGTCGTTGTGTTGCGACCGGCGATGTACAATGGCTTGCGCCATTTTTTGTTCGTACTTCCTCCCCTCGCGGCACTCGGCGGCCTCGCAGCAGCCTGGATTTACGAGATTGCGGCTGGCAAGCCGTTGATCATCCTCCTGAGCGGCGTCATTCTCGCAATTGGGCTCGCGCTGCCTGTCGCTAATATGATCAGGCTGCACCCCTACGAGTACACCTATTTCAACTCGGCTTCAGGTGGCGTCGCGCATGCGCGCTACCGATATATGCTCGATTACTGGGGGCTGTCGCTGAAGCAGGCTTCGCAAGGCCTCCTGCATGCGTTGCGCGCGCGCGGGGAAACGAAACCCGCGGAGCGCAAATGGAATATTGCAGTATGTGGACCGCACCGCTCGCCCGAAGTGGAGCTCGGCGCCGATTTCGCGGAGCCCACCTGGGACCCGGAGGGCGCGGATTTTGCGATGGTGCTCGGCGAATTTTATTGTCGCGAGCTGGACGCACCCGTGCTGAGCGAAGTAGAGCGCGAAGGGGTCGTATACGCGCGTGTTTATGACATCCGCGGCCGCAGCTTTGATACCCTGCTTACTCGCCCTGGGCTGTGATGCAGTTCAGTCTAGCTAGTGTCCCGATTCCGAAGTTCGTCTCATCGTGCAGCACCGCCTTTACGAACTTCGGATCGAAGGACACTGGCAACTTATTGAATCTAGGTGTGGCTTTGGTTCAGAAGTCCGCAATTGAACTCGCCGCAAGAATGATGCGGACTTCTGAACCGCCACATCAGCCTGATTTCGGCGCCCCGATGCATTGTTCCGGAGATTAGCCTGATGTCACGCGTTTTTGTATTCGACGCCTATGGCACCTTGTTCGACGTGCATGCCGCGATTGGGCGCTACAAGGCAGAGGCTGGGCCGCAGGCCGAGCGCTTCTCGGAAATATGGCGAGCGAAGCAGCTCGAATATACCTGGACGCTGACACTGGCCGGCCGCTATGCCGACTTCTGGACGCTTACCGAGCGAGCGCTCGATTTTGCATTTGCGCGCGTGCCGCAGATTGATCGCGCGCTCAAACGAAAACTTCTGGATGCCTATTTCAAGCTTGATGCGTTTGCCGATGCGCATCCGGCGCTGCGCGATCTCAAGGCGCGGGGGTACCGGACCGGCATCCTGTCCAACGGGTCGCCGCAAATGCTTCTGGCCGCGGTCAAGAGCGCTGACATGGGCAGCTTGCTCGACGCGGTGCTCTCGGTGGATGCCATTCGCATGTACAAGCCGAGACGCGAGGTCTATGCGCTTGTAACCGAGCATTTCCAGGCCGCCCCCCGGGATATCGTTTTCGTTTCCTCAAATCGGTGGGACATCATGGGCGCTGCGGCATGCGGCTTTCGCACTGCATGGGTCAATCGGGCGCACGCGCCGCAGGAATATGAGCCGGCCCCGGACAAAGTGCTCGGAGATTTGCACAGCCTCGTCGCTGTCGACTTCTGAGAAACATTCGGCGAAGCTATCCTGCTTCGCGGCGTGCATCGGATTTCGCGCAAAACTGTCTGCGCGCACATGTCCGATCGATGAGAATGATAGATGTCGTAAGCAAAGCGAGCGGGGCGATGCGGCTCTGATAGCGCGCGTTCGGGTTGGAGAAGATTCCGCAGATCGCCGCGTTGGCAAGAAGCGCCAAGAAGACCGTGCCTGCGAGCACCGCAAGCTGCGAGTTCCTGCGGCGCAGTTGGACAGAGAACACCGGGAGCAGCATCGCGCTGGCAAGCGCCACCGGCACGTGAATCATGTTAATGATGCGGAACTCGAAAGCGTCGTGCTGTTGCCGCGACGCGATAAAGCTTTCCAAAGTTTGCGGCGCGTAGCGCCTCAGCATGCTTTCTGCGTGCCAGTTGTCCTTGGCATGAAAACCCTCTCCGGTCGCAACCGTGAAGAACTGTTCGATTGTTGCAGTGATTGCCGTTCGAGCGTGCAGTCCGGGATAGCTCACGATACTGCCGATGATGATACGCCGCGCCTCGGGCTCGAAAGCTTCCCACCCGCCGAGCTTTGTAAGGGCACTGTTGCCCCACAACCATTCGTCCGAATCGCGCGGGAGCTCGGAGCGGAACGCGCACAGCCGGATGCTTGCATCCGGGCAATGGTCATCGAGGTAACGCGCCACGATCCCGTCCTGTAACAGGCGTGCGAAAAAGAACGTGCTGCCGCCTGGGGTCAAACGCAGTTGCCCGGTGATGAGCGTGTTCGAAACGAGCGCAAGCGCCACGCCTCCTGCCGCCGCAAGCAGCGCACGCAGCACTTGCGGGGAGGGGAGACCGAGCCAAGCCGCGAGGAGCTTCAGCGCAAGCAGCGCGACGAGCAGTGCAGACGCGAGCGCGAGAATAGTCAGATGGCTTGCCATTGCGAACGCCACCAGTGCGAACAGGGCCAGCTCCTCGCCGCGCGTTAATCGTTGGTGCGAGAAGGCGAGAAGAAGCAAACCGAGCACAGCGGCAGGCACAAGGATATCAGGCATGAGCATGCCGGAGTACCACGGCAGGCTGCTGCACATGACCAGCATGGCAGTCACGAATGCAAAGGCGCCAAAGTGCTCAATGCGGTGAGTGCGTAGCGCGAGCCGCAGCAGCCAGAGAACTATCAATCCCTGCACGATGACGACCGGCCAAAAATTCCAACGGATGCTGGAAGCGAGGAACACGCCGTAAAGCGCCGAGCGCCCCAACGCGAGCGCGCGCTCGAATGCGCGGGCCAGATATCCGCCCGTATCCGCAAACACGAAGGGGAAAGCGTTTGCCAACGCCGGAGCGAGCAGCGCAAACAACGCCGCTAGCATAGATGCCAGATACCAGATGCCGGAAATCAGATGATCAATGTTGAATCTTTTGATTTCTGACCTCTGTGATCTGACCTGATCTCTGCTTACTCCACTACGAGCTTCACGGATTGTCCGGGAGTGGGTCGCTCGTTCGGCTCGAGCCCGTTGAGGATGCGGAACCGCTCCAGTGCATGGTCGGGCATGGCCATGCGGCCGGCGAGCGCCTCGATCGTATCGGCACCCTCGACCGAGACGACCCGTATGTGCAGCGGCTTGGCCGCCTGGCTTTCCGCAACGGTCATGCGCCGGAAGGACCCTACTGCCTCGCGGAACGCCCGATCCGTGTCCGGGGTCACGCGCTTGGTAGCAAAAATGAAACGGTAGACATCGCTCCCGAAGCGCACTGCGTAAAGACGAAATATCCACTGCTCGCCCTGTGCCGTGGCGCTCGCAGCAGGAAAGCCGTTGATCGTCAGCTCCTCCACACTGCGTTGATCGATGTTGTCGATCCAGCCTGACGTGAGATAAGCCGCGAGCGTCTGCTCGGCAGGGACGCGAACCACGTCGAGGCGCAGCGCCTGACCGCCACCCCCGCGTACTCCCAGCACTGCCTGGGCGGTGTTGTCGAGCGTGAAGCCCTCGGGAGCAAGGAATGTGAAGCTCAGGCGAGGATGCAGAAAACGGCGACCGCGTACGAAGCCCTCGCTTGGATCCTCGCCATAGACCATGCCGTCGATGGACGCGAGGTAAGCTGATCGTTCACGCTCGGGCGTCGCCGGCGTGCTGGCTTGGCGCGCATTGGTCTGTGCATTCCTGATGCGCTCCGGCGTTGCCGGATGCGAGGAAAGGAAATCCGGCGCACGTGTATCGATGCGGGAGGCGTGGCCGGCTTTGAGCTCTGCATTCCGCCCCATCGCCGTGAGAAAGCGCACCGCACCATAGGGATCGTAGCCGGCGCGCGCGGCAATGCCGACGCCGATTGCATCTGCCTCCAGCTCCTGTGCGCGGGAGAAGCTCGCAAGCTTGATCTTCGATTTGGCCAGTGCAAGTGCGCTCGTTTCCGGATCGCTTCCGAGATCGGTGAACACGCGGGTCACCAGAGCTGCCTGCCGGACTTCATCCTCGCGCATTGCGGCGTGGCGGGCGATCACATGGGACATCTCGTGCGCGAGCACGGAGGCAAGCTCCGAGGTGTCGTTGGCAAGCGCGATCAGGCCGCGCGTCACGTAAAGGCGCCCATTCGGCAGCGCGAAGGCGTTGATGGACGCAGAATTCAGGATCGTGATGCGGTAGCGCAGATCCGGATGCTCGGAAGCCGCAACAAGCTTTGACACTGTTTCGAGGAGCAGCGCTTCCAGCTTTGCGTCATCGTAAGAGCCGTTGTAGGCCGCAAGGATGCGCTGGTGCTCACGGTCGCCGCTTCGGGCCGGGGCCGGTTCCGACAGCTTTGCAGCTTGCGGCAGCGATGCGGGGGGCGCACTCGTCATCAGCAATGTCGAGCTGCATGCGGCAAGCGGCAGTACCAGGAGCGCGGCAACCCCTGCCGTGCAGCACGCACGCGCTGTGGCGCGAGCGGTGGCGAGCACCGACGACTGTATGCGTGGGATCACGGCTGTTCAGCGCTCCGCAATCTCGATCTGCTCCGGCCGGATCACCTCGATGCGTGGCCCGTTGCGCTCTTCGAGCCATCCACGCACGCGCACGCGCATATTCTCAAGGTTTCGCGGGTTCAGCCCGGTTGCAACGAGATTCCGCTCACTACGTTTGGCAATTATGACCGTAAGCGCCTCCGACCACCTTCGACCAAAATTCACGTAGATGATGCCTCCGCTCTCGCGTACCGAGAGAACCTGTCCCTCGACCACGGTGAAACGGCCGCGATGGGCAAGAAGGTCGTTCAAGCTTCCGGCACTCACAAGGGCATAGTACGGTTCGGCCCAGAGGCCAAGCTTGCCCCGGCGCGCCATAT
>DATCJI010000052.1:0-2517 GCA_036562835.1 Xanthobacteraceae bacterium
GTCCGCAGCCCGGTGCGCGGCGTATTCACCAGCACAGCCATATTGCCGGGCGGGTGCCGGTTGGTTCGCATCAATTCATGCGCGTAGGGAATCCTTGTCCAGGGAAAGACTTCGCTCATGCAGGGATCGATGCGGCGGTCGAGCACGAACTGGTTGGCCGCCGAGGCCTGCTTGAGATGCGCAAAATGCGAGCCCTGTACGCGTTTCTGCCGCATCCACACGTAGCGTGCGTCGAAGGTGAGGTTGTAGCCCGAGGTGCCGGCGCAGAAGACCACCATGCCGCCGCGCTTCACGACCAGGCAGGAGACCGGGAACGTCGCCTCGCCGGGGTGCTCGAACACGATGTCGACGTCGCGCTTGCCGGTGATGTCCCAAATGGCCTTGCCGAACTTGCGCGCCTCTTTGACCCAGGTATCGTATTCCGGTGTGCCGACCTTCGGCATCTGCCCCCAGCAGGAAAACTCCTTGCGGTTGATCACTCCCTTGGCGCCGAGTTGCATCACGTAATCGCGCTTGCTTTCATCCGAGATGATGCCGATGGCGTTGGCGCCGGAGGCAGCCGCGAGCTGCACGCCGAACACGCCGAGACCGCCGGAGGCGCCCCACACCAGCACATGGTCGCCCGGCTTCATGATGTGCGGCGCATGGCCGAAGAGCATGCGATAGGCGGTGGCAAGCGTCAGCGTATAGCAGGCCGCCTCCTCCCAGCTCAGGTGCGCGGGCTTGGTCATGAGCTGACGCGACTGCACGCGGCAGAACTGCGCGAATGATCCGTCCGGCGTCTCGTAGCCCCAAATGCGCTGCGAGGGCGACAGCAGCGGGTCGCCGCCGTTGCAATCTTCGTCGTCGCCGTCATCCTGATTGCAATGGACGATGACCTCATCGCCCACCTTCCAGCGGCGGACCTTGGAGCCGCAAGCCCAAACGATCCCCGACGCGTCGGAGCCGGCGACGTGAAACGGATGCTTATGCACATCGAGCGGGGAGATCGGCACGCCGAGCCCAGCCCAGACGCCGTTGTAGTTGACGCCGCCGGCCATCACATAGACCAGCACTTCGTCCTCGCCGATCGGCCAGGTCGGCAACACTTCGAGTTGCATGGAGGTCTCGGGCGGACCGTGACGCTCCTTGCGGATCGCCCAGGCGTGCATTTTCGCCGGTACGTGCCCGAGCGGAGGAACTTCGCCGATCTCGTAGAGGTCCTTGCGCACCGCCGCCTGCGGCGGCTTCGTTGTAGCGACGGCCGGCATGGGAGTGCCTCGCAATCTGCACAGATGGCGCCAGTCTGCCGCATTTCATGCTGCACCGCAATATCAACCGCGGGGATCGCGGTGCACGCGCAGCTCGAGGGCACACTTGTCCACTTGGGTGCCCGGGCATTTACTGACAGCCCGATCGACTTGAGCTACGCTTCCAAGTCGGTCCTGAGTTGCATCCTAAATTGCATCGCAAAATGGCGGCGGGACGCTCGTGTCCGGCCCGTAAGGGGGAGGGATACCGTGGTTGGAATCGACAGCATCATCATCATGCTCATTGTCGGCGCCATCGCCGGCTGGTTGGCCGGGCAGATTGTGGGCGGTTTCGGGTTCGGACTAATCTGGAACATCGTGATCGGCATCGTGGGCGCCTTCATCGGCGTGTGGCTGCTCACGCAATTGGGGGTCATACCGTTCTCCGGTTTCGTCGGCTCGATCGTCAATGCGGTCATCGGCGCCGTCGTGCTTTTGGTCATCGTCGGATTCATCAAACGATAGTCGGCACTCGCTGCGCAGAGTCAGGCAACGCGCAGAAAAGTCTAAAGGTTGAAATTGCGAGAATAGACGTGCTCGCGCGCCCCAGCTGTTGCGATCGGGCGCCAGCGAACAGATTCCGGAGGAATTTGCGCTCGCGTTGGCGGCGCGAAAGTGCCTACCCTTGTGAATGCCGCGGGAGTATGCTGCGCCGCACAATCGCAGGCGCGAGGCGGCAGGATGAACGAGCCATCGCACGGCGCGACCGGGGCGCGTGACAAGCCCTGGATCTTCCGCACCTATGCCGGGCACTCCAACGCGCGCGATTCGAACGCGCTCTATCGCAAGAATCTCGCCAAGGGGCAGACCGGTCTCTCCGTCGCCTTCGACCTGCCCACCCAAACCGGATACGACAGCGACCATCCGCTTGCCAAAGGCGAAGTCGGCAAGGTTGGCGTGCCGATCTCGCATCTCGGCGACATGCGCACGTTGTTTGACCACATCCCGCTCGGGGAAATGAACACGTCGATGACCATCAACGCGACGGCCGCCTGGCTGCTCGCGCTCTATGTTGCGCTCGCCGACGAGCAGGGGGTTGCGCGCGAGAAGCTGCAAGGCACCACGCAGAACGACATCATCAAGGAATATCTCTCGCGTGGCACATACGTGTTTCCACCCGCGCCCTCCATGCGGCTCACCAAGGATGTCATCCTGTTCACTACCCGCGAGATGCCGAAATGGAACCCGATGAACGTGTGCTCCTATCACCTGCAGGAGGCGGGCGCGA
>DATCJI010000068.1:0-16699 GCA_036562835.1 Xanthobacteraceae bacterium
AGCCATTCGCCGAGATGCGAGTGCCCGCTGCAAGGCATCGAGGTCATTGAATGGCACTTCGACGCAATTCGGCAGCAGCGGCCCAAAACCTGAGCGGAAAACCGGGTCCCCGTTTACCGACAGCGCCCCATAGCTCAACCCGTGAAACGCGTGCGAGCAATACACGATGCCGGGGCGGCCGGTTGCGGCGCGCGCAAATTTCAGTGCGGCCTCGACCGTCTCGGTGCCGGAATTCGCAAAGAACACCTTCTCCAGGTAAGGAATCCGATGCAACAGGCGCTCAGCGAGCACGCCGGCAAGCGCGGAGAGGTCGAGCTGCACGAGATTGGGAAGCTCGGCGTCGAGCACCCCCTTGAGTGCCTCCCGCATCGCCGGATGGTTGCGTCCGAGCGCGAACACTCCCCAGCCACTGAGCAGGTCCAGATATTGCTCGCCCTCCGCGTCGTAAAGATATTGTCCGCTTCCGCGCTGGTACTGCCGGTCAAAGCCCACGGTGCGCAGCACCCGCACCATTTGCTCGTTTAGGTAACGAGTATGCAACGCGTAACGGTCGCCTTCCCGCTCGGCAAACAGGCCAGCAACGTCGACAGCCATCAGACCCTCATCCGTTTCACGCGTCCGCCCGATCATCGCACCTGTTCGATCCGCAGGGGCTGCGGTGAAACGCCGCGAGTATTTATGTCAGGCTTTTACGCATAGTTGTTGCAGTTTTATTGACGCCGCATTTTGATGCAATGTGAAGATGAGGCAGAGTCGGCGGGATGCAGGCACGCACGACCCGACTGCGCAGGCAAATGCGACCGCCCGGAGATGCACGCAGGGTCGGTCGCCTTCGGGGTTGGAGGGCAGACAAATTATTCAACCGCCACATACCGAGATATTTTCGCGGCGCCACCGTGTCGTCGCGGTCACAAGCCTGGCGTTGGAAGCACGTATTGCGCGAGGGCGGAGCGTCGTTGTGATCTGCGACTACGGGTCGCACCTCGTTTACTCTTTGCGCGCTGCAGTCAGTCGCGGCGCTGCCGGTATCATCAGTTTCGGAGTAGCGGCGGGACTTGCTCGCGAACTCGCGCCCGGCGACTGCGTGATTGCGTCTGGCGTGCGGACGCAGGAGGCATATTTTCCGGCAGATAGGGTGTGGGCGAGTCGGCTTGTCGCTGCACTTCCCGGGTCGGTCCACGCGGATATTGCCGGGACCGACACGCTGCTCGTACATCCCGCGCAAAAGCGAGCGCTGCACGAGTGCTCCCGCGCCGTGGTGGCGGACATGGAGTCCCACATCGCAGCCCGTCTTGCGGCCGAGCAGCGCGTGCCGTTTGCTGCGGTTCGTGTGGTCATCGATCCTGTCGAGGAGGCGCTTCCTCCCGCCGCGGAAGTGGGCTTGCGCGAGGACGGCAGCCCCGATGTACCTGCTGTGCTGAAGTCCCTGGCTCGGCGCCCCACTCAGCTTCCGGCACTCGTGCGCACCGCTTGCTGTGCATCGGTTGCGAAAAAAGCTTTGCGCCAAGTCCGGGCGGCCCTCGGTGACGCTCTTGGTTCCCCGTATTTCGGCGGCGTCGCTGCGGCGCCGGTCGAATGCAACTTTGTTGGCGGACTCCTTGTGAGGGGGTTGCGGCGCTAATTGGACGTGCGCGCGGCTTCCAGCCGCGCCAGCATGTGCTCCAATGTTTGCAAGCGGTCGGCCTCGCGCGGCGGTTTGTCCCAGCGCAACCGGCTGATGCGTGGGAAACGCATCGCGAGCCCCGACCTGTGCCGGTTCGACCGCTGCAAGCCCTCGAACGCCACTTCCAGCACCAGGCCGCGATCCGGCTCATGCACGACTTCGCGCACGGGACCATATCGCTCGATTGTGTTTCGTCGCACGAACCGATCGATGGCGAGAAGCTCCTCGTCGGAAAAGCCGAAATAAGCTTTGCCCACCGGGACCAGGTTCTCACCATGCTCGCCGTTGCTCCACACGCCGAATGTGTAGTCGGAGTAATATGACGAGCGCTTCCCGTGGCCTCGCTGTGCGTACATGAGCACCGCGTCGACCGTGAACGGATCTCTTTTCCATTTCCACCAGAGGCCGCGCGGCCGGCCGGGCACATAGGGCGCATCCCGCCGCTTGAGCATGATGCCTTCAACAGCATCCGCATCCGCTCCCGCTCCCGCATGCGCAGGGTCTGCGCGCGCTGCAGCAAGTTCACTCCAGGTTGTGAACGGGACTTTTGGTGAAACGTCGATTCGTTGGTCATTGAGATGTGCGATGAAGTTTTCCAGTCGCGCGCGCCGTTCGACGAAAGGCCGCTCGCGTAGATCGTGCTCGCCTTCGAGCAGCAGGTCATAGGCGCGCAGGTGGGCGGGAAACTCTGCCGCTATTTTAGGGGTGACCGTTTTTCGGTTGAGCCGCTGCTGTAACACATTGAAGCTTTGTACGCGTCCGTCGCGCATGATGAGGAGCTCGCCGTCGATGGCCGCAGGCGAAGGCAACGCGTCCATCAGATCGGGAAAACTTCGCGAAATGTCTTCACCGGTCCGCGAATACAGTCGCGCAACTATTCGCTCCGCATTGCGACGGCCTGCCACCGCTTGCACGCGAATACCATCCCATTTCCACTCCGCAATGAAATCTGCCGGGTCGAGCGCGCCAAGCTCGTTCTCCTCGATGGCATGGGCCAGCATGGGCGGACGAAAAACCGCTGCATCGCGGCTGAGCGGCTTTGGCGCGCGACCTTCGAGCCACGCGAACAGTTCGACATAGGGTGGCCGCAGCCCTGGCCAGAGGAGCTCGATTTCCTGTGGGCTCTTGTCGCCGAGCTCCGCCGTGGCGGTCTTGGCCAGCCGGGCCGAGACACCGACGCGCAACTCGCCTGTGACAAGTTTCAGCAGGGCCCATCTTCCAGTTTCGTCAAGAACGTCGAGCCAGTGTGCGAGCTGCGCGGGCAAGTCGGCCTTGCCAAGGGAAGTGAGACCCGCGATCACTTCGCTGAGAGCCGGTGCGCGTGCGCTCGATCCGCCCGCGGGCCACAGCAGTGCAATTGTATCGGAGAGGTCGCCCACATAATCGAGCGACAACTCGAATAATACGGGATCGGTGCGGTCGCTAATCAGCGTGCCGAGGAGGCTGGGCTTTGCGTATCGAAATGAGAGCGCCCCGGTGAGTGCGGCCAATGCCCAGCCACGCTCCGGATCGGGCGTTGATTGAAAATATTCGGTCATAAGCCGGAGCTTGTTGTTTCGGCTCGGCTCATAAGAGAGCCGATCGAGCAGCTCTGCAAATGCTTCGATGCTGGGGAGCGACTCAGTCGCCCGCGATTGCAGGATTTGCATCGTCTTCATCGCCATAGCCCATAATGTCGAGTGGATGCGCGCGCAGCCCCTGCTGCACGCTCCAATGCACCAATGCGTCCTCGCGGCCGTGCGTGACCCACACTTCGGAGGCTCCGGTTGTGTGAATGGTGTGGGTAAGCCCCTCCCAGTCGGCATGATCGGAAAGCACCAGGGGCAATTGCACGCGATGCTGCCGGGCGCGCGCCCGCACGCGCATCCACCCCGAAGCAATGGAAGTCACTGGATCTGGGAAGCGCCGCGACCAGATTTCATGCAGGCTTTCGGGCGGGCAGAGCGTGATCGAGCCCGCCAGCTCGGTCTTATGCAAGGCGCCCACGGGCTGAACCACGCCAAGCTCGATGCCACGGGCCTGATAGTAGCGCGTGACTTTTTCCATTGCGCCATGCAGGTAGATTGGCCTGTCATACCCAGCTTCACGCAGCAACGCGATCAGCCGCTGTGCCTTTCCCAATCTGTACGCGCCGATGAGATGCGCGCGCTCGGGAAACAGCTCGACGGAGCGCAGCAGCTTCTCAATCTCAAGCTCGGGCACGCCATGACGGAAGATCGGCAGACCGAAAGTTGCCTCGGTGATAAACAGCTCGCACGCGAGTGGCTCGAACGCTGCACAGGTCGGATCACGGATGTTTTTGTAATCGCCGGATGCGACAGTGCGCAGCCCGTTCACCTCGATAAGGACCTGCGCCGAGCCCAGCACGTGCCCGGCGGGGTGCAATGTCACTGCCGTTTCATTCAGGCGCAGGCTTTCTCCATACGCAACCGACTGCGCCGAGGCTGCAAAATCGTCCCCATATCGCAGGCGCATGAGGTCGATGGTTTCCTGGGTAGCGAGCACATGGTTATGACCGGCGCGTGCGTGGTCGGAGTGCGCATGCGTGATAATGGCTCGGTCGACCGGTTCTGTCGGATCGACATGGAAGTTGCCCAGCTTGCAGAACACACCAATGCGGGTCGCCGCGAGCACATCCAAAACCTGCATAATCTACAGATAGTTATGCGATGCAGCAGCCGGGAGAGGAGTGCATGGGCGGCACAAGCCCGCGCATTACGTCGTCAGTCTAGTCGCGCCGGAACACTATCGAGGCAAACCAGCCGGTGAGCAGCGCCATTGTCACGACAGCAATCCCGTACAGTACGCCGTGCTCGCGCGCCGCGCTCGTGACGATCTGCTCGACTCCTTCTTTGGCGACCTCAAAAGGTGCCGCTGCCCGCGCGATCTGCGCGCCATCCGCGAACAAGCGTACATCCACCACATAGTTGCCGACCGGTACGTCCGCGGGCAGAGGAACGAATGCGCGAAACAGACGCGGCGTCAAAAACGTGACCGCGTTCGACTCTTCACGATAGAGCCCCTGTTCGCGACGCAGGCGGATCAGTGCGACCCGGAACGGCTCGTCGCTATCTTCGGAACTGCCGGTCTGGCTGCGCTCGGGCAGGGGATAGTTTTCGAGTCCGAGCTGAAGGCGCAGCAGGGTCTCGTGGTTCACGATGGCTGTCAGCGGGCGGTTCGACAGAAACGCGAGATAGGCGGGAGCATCCTCGAATTCGCGCGCCTCTGCATTGACCCAGATTCCGAGCGCGCGTCTTTTGCGAAACGTAATCAGAGATTGCGCCGGCCCCGTCACCGTGGCGACTATATCGTAGCCGCTACGCTGCGCCTGCCCGGCGCCGTCCGCCTCGATGCCACCAAACAACACCAGATTCTGGCCAACGAAATTGGAGGCGATCTTCACCTGATATTCCGAAAGTGAGGTGACGAGCCGCTCGGCACTCACCGGAATCGCTGAACCTGCCAAGGTGGCAAGCGTTAGGGGAAGCACGCCCCAGAGCGCCGGTTTCATCCTTCGCCGCCGAGCACGCGGATCGAGTAGATGTTCTCAGGTGGCAGCACCAGGGTGAGTGCAAACCTGATTCCTACCGCAAGAACGAGAAGGCCGAGCAACAGACGCAGGCGCTCCCCACGCATCTTCTGCCCGGCGCGTGCGCCGAACTGCGCGCCGGCAACACCGCCAATCATGAGGATCAGCGCGAGCACGGCATCGACGAGATGATTTGTGGCCGCATGCATCACGGTGGCGGAGGCCATGGTCAGGAGCGTCAACACCATTGATGTCCCGATCACCGTCGCCGTCGGTACCCGCAAAAGATAGATGAGCATCGGAACGAGCAGGAATCCTCCGCCGATACCCATCAACGCGCCGAAGAACCCGATGATGAACCCGATGCTCCAGACCGGTATGACCGACACATAGATGCGCGAGCGCTTGAAACGCAGCTTTATAGGCAGTCCGTGGATCCAAAGATGACTGCCGGGACGGCGCAGCTCCACCGGCTTGCCTTTTTGTGCGCGCAGTATTGCGCGCAGGCTCTCGGCAACCATCAGCGCACCGACAACGGTGAGCAGCAGCACGTAAGCAACGCCGATCGTGATGTCGAGCTGGCCCACTTTGCGCAGAAAAGTGAACAGCCAGACACCGATAGCCGTCCCTATGATGCCGCCCGCCAGCAGCATCAACGCCAGAGCGAGATCGATGGTGCGACGTCGCCAGTAACTGATGGCCCCGGACATCGAAGAGGCAGCGATATGACCTGTGACGCTGGCCACGGAGACCGCCGGGGAGATGCCGAGAAAGATCAGGAGAGGGGTCATCAGAAACCCGCCTCCGATGCCAAACATCCCGGATATGAAGCCGACCGCCAGGCCCATCGCCAGGATCAGCAGGATGTTTACGGGCTGGTCCGCAATGGGCAGGTATATCTGCAAAACTGCCGGTCCTTCGTCAGTCCTTGGAGTGCCGCCGCTCTCGCCTTGATATATTCGTAGCCTGCGAGCTGATCGGCGCTGCGACCGCGCAAATAGCCGTCGGAGGAGTCGCGACAGAGGTGTGCTTGCGCGGCGTGAGGGCGTCGAAGCCCGGCGTGAATTGAGACTCAGAACCCGGGCAAGCGCATACAGGCCTGCCGGAGAACTCTCCAGTCCTGTTTATTGCGCGGATGTGGGAGTCGCAAGGTCAAGCTTGGGTCCGACGACTCTGCGTTTGGGCGGCGGCAAGCTGGAGGAGGTAGTGACCTGGTCCCATCCGCCGGCTGGCGTCTTGACGAGCACCGAGGCTTCCGGTTGCTGCTCCGGCACGAATGCCTGTATTGCCTGAAGCGCCGCCTGCAGTGAACGCTGATCGAGATGCGTTGCAAGATCGTCGCGCTTGCGCGCAGATTCAGCATCGCCGTCCCGCGCGGCAAGTGCAAACCACTTGTAGGCTTCAGCCAGATTCTGCTCGACTCCAATGCCACGTGTGTACAGAACGGCGAGATTGTACTGGCTATCCGCAACGCCGTAACCTGCGGCCTTGCGGAACCATCTTGCGGCGGTCTGATAGTCGGGCTTGCCGTCGACGCCCTCGGCATAGAGTACCGCAAGATTGTGCAATGCTTTTGCATGGCCGGCTACTCCGGCCGCACTGTAGTAGCGACGTGCGGTCTCCAGATTCTTTTTTACTCCTAGTCCTTTCTCGTACAAACCTGCGAGGCGGAACTGGGCCGGTGCCAATCCTTTCTTCGCGGCACGCTCGAACCACTCCGCGGCAGCCGGCATATTCTGCGGCACGCCGCGGCCTTCAGCGAGCCGTACTGCAACTTCAAATTCGGCCGCAGCTTCGCCCTTCAAGGCGGCTGCCCGCAGATTGGGACCTAAGCCTGCGGGCAAATTATCACTTGCGTGCCCAGTTTGTGGTGTTGCCACAGGATGTACAGGCGGCGTGCTGACCCCGGTTTTTGCGGCGCTTGCTCCAGCCGGAATTGAACCAGTCACTTCTGCAGCACGCTCGGTTTCGGTCGGGCCTTGAGTCGGCAGTTGGGAGGGCACTTGGGTCGGGACTTGAGTTGGCTGGACGCTAGCGGTGGCCTGACGCGCAATTTCCAGCGGCAAGTTGGTCATGGAAGCCGGTCGCGACACGGTCGCATTCGGCAGCGTTGCCGCTTCGCCGGCAGATAACGTGCGTTCCGCGGTGGCATGCTCTTTGTCCGCATTCGTCGCGACTGCGGCAGACTCGGAAGCGCGAGTCGGCGCTGCCGTCTCTGCTTGCGGCTGCGCGAGCGTGCTTACGCGCGCGGGCGCGCCGGATTCCTCGGGTGCGGAATTGAGCAGCGTTCGTGCAAGCTCAAGCGAACCAAGTACAAGCAGGATGACTGAAGATCCTGCGATCAGCCCGCGCAATTTACCCACCCGGTTTGCGAGCTTGCCCGCGGCGGATGCGATGTCGTTTGCCCGCTTGCTGGTATTTTTGCCCGGTGCCTGCCGGGCCGCCGCCTGTGCCGCCCTGCGCGCGGCAGCAATGAAATCTGACTTGCCGATTGGCTCGGAAACAGTTGCGGTTTTGACCTCGTCGAGAGCGGCCTCGGAGGCAGCGATGCGCTCGGCAGGCGATTCGGGTGTTTGTCCCCCGGTGACCCGAGGTTCAAGCGGATGATCAGGAGCAAGCGACGCTGGAATATCCACGTTACGCATCTCGCGCGGTGTATCTATCGACTCCGTCACGTGTTCGGTGGCGGTTTCGATGATAGGCCGGGCGGATGCCGCTGAAGTCAGTTGTTCCGGGTGGCCAATAAACGGCTCCAGCGGTCGGGCTTCTTCCTGCCCGACATCTGTCGGGCCGGGTGTTTTCGGCTTTGCGGCGCGAGCTCTCGCGCGAGCATTGCCGCGCATGTCAGTTTCGATCATCGCCAGCCGGTCAACCACGTGCCCAAGCGTTCCATGCACGGCTTCGAGTGACTCGCGCGTCTCCTTATCGGTCTGTTTGAGCTCGGCGATCTCGCGCGAAAGCTCGGTCCTGCCGGACGTGCCCACATCCAGCGCAACATCCGGAACGCTTTGGCGCCCGACACGCGTGAGCAGCTCGGTCAGCCCGCGCTCTATGGCTTCCAACTGGTTGAGGCGCGTGTCCGAACCGTCCAGCTTCTCGATGAGTTTCGCAATCCGCTCTTCCAGGGGACGCAGCGCATCAGGATCGGCGCGCGTTTGCTGCACATGCTCGATTTTTTCCGCCAGCGTATTGATCACCCGGTCTAGCTCGGGGGGCGTGGCCTGCCCTCCCTCGTTGCGCGCATGCAGGGCATCTGCAAGTGCAGCAATGCGCTTTTCAAGCATCGCGAGCATGTCGCTTCCGCCGCTCTCGGTGTTGCGATCGAGCTTGCCGGCAAGCCCGCGCACTTCATCTGAGAGCTTCGCCAGGGCATCGTTCGATGCGACGCGGGAGACCGTGCTTCGCATCGTTGCGAGCGCAGTCTCGATTCCTCGCAGCGCTCCCGGCTGCTCGCTGTTTTGCGCAATGCCGTCAATTTTGCGCGACAGGTCCTGAAGGGCGCGATCGAGTTTGCCCAGATTGTCGCTATTGCCAAGTCCGCGCACCGTCTCGCGCAGCTCGGCCAGTCCTTTTTCCACACTGGCGAGCGCAGGTGCATCTACGCCCGCATTGCGTCCCCCCTCGATGCGTTCGGCCAACTTGCGCGTGGCCTCCTCGAGCGCTTCGACCGACTTACGCGGCATCGCGTCCTGCAACATCGCCCCGAGCTCGGCAAGGTCGTCGCGCAGTCCGTCGATTGCCTTGTGGACGCCGCACGGACGGCCGAGTTTTTCCATCTGCCGATTGATGTCGCGGAGTTGCTGCTCGAGCGCGGAAAGCTCCTGCGTACGGGCGCGAGGGAGCGCGCTCGCCTCTCTAACCGAGCCGGCATCGGGCAGGGCCGGCGAATAGCCGTCCAGCGCGCGCTGACGCTCCGCAATTTCCACCATGGCCCTGTCGAGTGGACTGGCTGCCGGCGTCACCCCGCCCGCCCGCGTTTGCTCGCGTCTAAGATCGGCGACGGCAAGGCCGATTGCGTCTACGCGTTCCTCCACTGCATGCTTTGCGGAGCGGCTCTCCGTGATCACCTTATCCAGCCTGCGATCGAGCTTGCCGACAAGGCCAGCCAACTGGCGTAGCGCGTCGTCATCGCGGGGCTCGCTAAGCTTGGCGCGCTCACCGGTCAGGCGGGCAAGCTGCGTGACCTGTCGCGCCAGCCCGTCGATCCGCTCATTGAGCTCGCTGAAGTTCCGGTGCAGGTTTGCATCGGCGCTCCTGCCGGGTCTTTTCGGTTCCTCCAGCTCATACGGACCGTCTTCCAGATACGCATCATCCGATGCAACGCCTGCGCGTAGGTGGTCTTCATCGGCTGAATTGAGGATGACCGTGTCCAGCCACTCGCCGACGGACATCCCGGCGCGGCGTGCAGCCGTGCGCGCGGTTTCGCGCGCCCGGGGTCGCAGTCCCTTCATTTCCCACGATAAGCCGGATTTCATTCCCCGCATCCAGGCATTCAATGAGAGGCAGGAGCCGGAAGGCGGTGGCGAGCTCGTTAATAGCGGATGAAAAGAGACGCGGCCCTGTGTCCTCGACGCACAGTTTTTCGCGTTCCAGTAAATAGAGCGTTAAGGTTGTAACGTGCCGGATATAGCAACTCTGAATGCGCAGGGAGTGTGGCTGGGTGGCTACAGCCCGAAAACGCCACTCGCACGCGAGGAAGCCAGCAGGCTAGACTGATTTACCCTGCCTCTGCCATGGTTCCCAAATGAGCGTTCTCGATGTCCCGCGTCCTGGCTGGATGACCGAGGACGTTATCTTGCTGGAAGAACAGGCGCGGCGCTTCATCGCGGCCGAATACGTCCCCCAGCTTCAGCGCTGGAACGAGTGCGGCATGTACGATCGCGAGGTCTGGACGAAAGCAGGTGCCGCGGGGCTGCTTTGCCCGACGGTTCCGGAAGATTATGGCGGAGCAGGCGGCAGCTTCGCCCACGAGGCGGTAATCGGACGCGAGCTGGGCCTCGCAGGCTTCGATTCATTCGGAGCGCCGCTGCATTCGGGCATCGTCGCGCCTTACATCCTGCATTACGGAACGGCCGAGCAAAAACGCCGCTGGCTCCCCAGAATGGTGACTGGTGAGCTCATCGGCGCGATTGCCATGAGCGAGCCCGGCACGGGGTCTGACCTGCAGGCGGTACGCACGACTGCAAAGAAAGCAGGCAACGGCTATGTGCTGAACGGCCAGAAGACTTTCATCACCAACGGCCAGCATGCCAACCTGATCGTCGTCGTGGCGAAGACGGATCCAGCCGCAGGCGCCAAGGGGATCTCGCTGATGGTGGTCGAAGCCAAAGGCGCCACCGGTTTCCGTCGTGGCCGCAAGCTCAAGAAGCTCGGTCTTGATTCGGCGGATACCTCCGAGCTCTTTTTTGAAGACCTGCGACTGCCGCCGGAAAACCTGCTCGGCAGCGAGGAAGGGCAGGGCTTCGCGCAGCTTATGAACGACCTTCCGCGCGAGCGGCTGATCGTCGTGGTGCATGCCCAGGCGATGCTGGAGCGGGCGCTCGCGCTTACCGTCGATTACGTCAAACAACGCGACGCGTTCGGCAAGAAAGTAATTGAGTTCCAGAACACGCAATTTGTGCTTGCCGAATGCAAGTCCGAGGCCACCGTTGCGCGCGTATTCCATGACTTCTGCATCGACCGGTACCTCAATGGCGCACTGGACACCGTCACTGCCTCGATGGCGAAATACTGGATCACTGATCTGCAGGGAAGGATCATCGACCGGTGCCTGCAACTGTTCGGCGGCTATGGTTATATGGAGGAATATCCCATTTCGCGCATGTACCGGGACGCACGCGTGACGCGCATATATGCAGGCACCAACGAGATTATGAAGCTCCTGATTGCGCGCAGCCTGTAACCAGCGGACGGAAGGCGAACGACACAGGAGGGATCACTGTGCTTGTCCTCCATCGTCCATGTTCTGTCGTCCATAACTGAGACTGGCGCATGGCCCGGGATGAACTAAACATGACCCCGATCGAGACACGCGAGCAGCTCATCGCGTGGTTCGAGGCGGGAATCAAACCAAAATCGCAATTCCGCATCGGCACCGAGCACGAAAAGTTCGTGTTCACGCTCGAGGGTCATCGCCCCGTTCCATACGACGGACAGCGCAGCATCCGCGCGCTTTTGCAAGGCATGCAGCATCTTCTCGGCTGGGAGCCGATTGTCGAGCACGGAAACATCATCGGCCTGTTCGATGTCACCGGAGGCGGCGCGATCTCGCTCGAGCCCGGCGGACAGTTCGAGCTTTCCGGAGCTCCGCTCGCCACGGTGCACCAGACCTGCTCGGAATTGATGGCGCATCTTGCGCAGATAAAGGAAATCGCGCGACCCCTGCAGATTGGGTTTCTCGGCATAGGCATGGCCCCGAGCTGGACGCGCAGCGACATGCCGCTGATGCCCAAGGGGCGCTACCGCATCATGACCGCCTATATGCCCAAGGTGGGCGGGCATGGGCTCGATATGATGTACCGCACGTGCACCGTGCAGACCAATCTCGATTTCTGCAGCGAAGTCGATATGGTCAAGAAGCTGCGCGTCGGCCTTGCGTTACAGCCGATTGCGACGGCGATCTTTGCGAATTCTCCGTTCACGGAAGGAAAGCCCAACGGTTACCTTTCCTATCGATCCGAGATCTGGCGCGACACCGATGCCGATCGGTCGGGCATGTTGCCGTGGGCATTCGAGCCGGGCATGGGGTTTGAGCGCTACGTCGATTACGCGCTCGATGTACCGATGTATTTCGTCAAACGCGGCGATGCGTACGTCGATGTCGCTGGCCAATCGTTTCGCCACCTCATGCAGGGCAAGCTGGCATCACTACCCGGTGAGTGCGCAACCATGTCGGACTGGGTAAATCACGTTTCGACGATTTTTCCGGAAGTCCGGCTCAAGCGCTTTCTCGAAATGCGCGGCGCCGACAGCGGACCCTGGCGCCGCTTGCCGGCGCTGCCTGCCTATTGGGTAGGAATTCTCTATGACGACGACGCGTTGGAAGCGGCCTGGAATATAGTCCAGCACTGGACGGCCGAGCAGCGTCAAAAACTGCGGGACGATGTGCCGAAGCTCGGCTTTGGCGCCTCCATCGCAGGGCAGCAGGTGTTGCACCTCGCGAAAACCACGCTTGATCTGGCAGATCGAGGCTTGGCCCGCCGCAAGCATCTCGATCAGTCAGGACAAGACGAGCGCCGCCATCTTGCGCCCGTGCGGGAATACATCTCCCGGGGCGTCACGCCCGCACAGGAATTATTGGAAAAATATCACGGCGCATGGAACGGTAGGGTCGAGCCGCTGTTCGAGGAATACGCCTACTGAGAGCCTGTCGTTTCCTCGTCGCGCGGCGCTGCTCCGTTTTCAGCTCGCTCCTGCGTCACCGGATTGAGCACGAGTCCTGGGCGCTGTGGCTTGCTCAATGGCTCTTGCACCATTGTCTTGAACGGCAGATCGCGGCCGGCAGCGATACCTTCAGCCTGCTGCAGGCCGAGCCTTTCAAGATCCTTCCGCCGAACGTATTCCTCTATCGCGGACACGCGGTCTTCCTGAAGCCCAAGCGCTTCCAGAGTCTTGCGTCCGAATAACAGCGCGGACTCGTAAGTTTCGCGCAACTCATAATCGACGCCTTTATCAAGCAACTGCAGCGTATGCCGCCGGTCGTACGAGCGCACATACAGCCCGACACCGGAAAATTCTGCCTTGACCAGATCCACGATGCGCGTAGCCGCGCCGCGATCGTTCACGCAGATGCAGATGAGACGCGTATCCACCGCGCGCGCGGCGCGGAGCACGTCCAGACGCGTGCCGTCCCCGTAATAAACTTTGAATCCAAATCGGCTGGCCTGCCGGATCATTTCAGGATCGGCGTCGATCGCGGTGACGTCGACTCCCTCCGCGAGCAGACACTGGGAAACGATTTGTCCGAATCGTCCGAACCCGATTACCAGCACCGAGCCGCGCACTTCAGCAAAATCGTCCGGTTCATGCTCGTCCGTACGAGCGAAGCGGTGCAGCAGCGCCTCGGTAAGGCTCGCTACAGCCGGACCCACCAGCATCGTCCCGGCAGCGATTGCGGTGAGGACAGGCGCCTCTTGCGCATCGAAGGCGCCGAGCGTCGCACCGAGTGGAATTAGCACGAATGCAAACTCTCCCGCCGAGGTCAGGATCGAGCCGGCACGCAGCGCGTCGCCGCGCACGCAGGTCGCGCGAAACAGGAGCCAGACGATCGCCGCCTTCAGCGCAGTGACAATAAGTACGGCGGAGACGATTAGGATCAGGTGCGCACGCACGAGGTCGATATCGAGCGTCATGCCGATGCCCATGAAAAACAGCGCGAGCAGAAGCCCCCGGAACGGCTCGATGTCGGCTGCAAGCTCGTGTCGGTAATTGGATTCGGCAAGCATTACTCCGGCAAGAAAGGCCCCAAGCGCCATGGACATGCCGGCCTTCTGCATGAGCAGGGCGGCGCCGAGCACGATCAAGAGGGCGGCGGCAGTCATGACTTCGCGCGCGCCGCTCTGAGCGAGCAGCCGGAACAGCGGATTGAGCAGATATCGGCCGGCAATCACGATCAGTCCCACCGCGCCGGCAATGAGCAGCGCCGCCTGCACCCCCGATGTGAAATCAGGAATGCTATGGCTGCCCTGGGCAAGCAGCGGCAGCATGGCGAGAAGCGGCACAACCGCCATATCCTGAAATAAAAGAATCGCGAACGCGCGTTGCCCATAGCCGCGCTGCAACTCGCCGCGTTCTTCCAGAATCTCCAGAGCGATGGCGGTCGCCGACATTGCGAGCGCCAGCCCCGCTATGATGGCGCCGCGCCAGGGCAGGAATCCGAAAAAGTGGGCAAGGAGCGCAATGCAGGCGGCAGTCAGCGTGAGCTGTGCAGCACCAAGGCCGAATATGGCGCGCCGCATGGCGAGCAGCTGCGATGCTTCGAGCTCGAGCCCGATCAGGAACAGCAGCATCACGACGCCGAGCTCGGAGACCGGGATGATGCTTTCGGGCGTTCCGAAGATGGCGAGGCCGGAAGGGCCGAGGATCATGCCCCCGATCAGATACGCGACAATGGCGGGAAGCCCGATCCGGCGTGCGAGCGGCACCGTCAGCACAGCGGCAACGAGCAGCACCAGAGCAAATATCAGGAAATCGAATTCATTGCGTGCCTGTGCCATGCATAGGTTCCGGAGAAAAGAGGAATGCGAAGCGTCTGGTGTCCCGATTCCGAAGTTCGTTTCATCGTGCAGCATCCGCATTTGCGAACTTCGGAATCGAAGGACACTAGGAACTTATTGAAGCTAGTGTGGCTTTGGTTCAGAAGCCCCAATTGAACTCGCCGCAAGGATGATGCGGACTTCTGAACCGCCACACTAGCCAGAGTGCTCGCCTGCCGTCACGTGGTCATCTACCATTCTGCGGGGCTCGGAACGAAACCCTGTGCGGACGCACGATGCGGCGATACTTTCTGTTTGCCGGCTCGATTGGCCTTGCATGCCTGGTAATGAGCTCAGCCTCCGGGCAGGTGGGGTTTGACCGCCCGGGTGGAGATTACGCGACGGCGATCACCCGGTCGGGCGATCCCGCCCAATGCGCGGCACGTTGCGAAAGGGATACTCGTTGCCAGGCCTGGGCTTTCTCGTATCCCCTGACCGAGCAGGCGAATGCCATATGCTGGCTCAAGTCCAGGGTTCCTCCTCGGGTGGCCGCATCGTGTTGCGTGTCAGGCGTACGCGGGACGGGCGTTATCGAGCCGCGAAGCGGGTTGATCGAATTTGGTTTCGATCGCTATGGCGGGGATTATCGTCAGTTCGAGACAGCCAGCGATCCCCAGGGTAAAAGCTGTGAGCACGCCTGCGAATCGGATGGAGGTTGCCGTGCCTGGACCTATGTACGTCCGGGATATGTGGGAAACGCAGCGGTCTGTTACCTGAAGAATCGCATCACGCGGCCGCAGCGCAAAGCATGCTGTATCTCGGGGGTTGTGAGATAGTACTGGGATGGGCAAGCTGGACAGCAAGCACAGTGGTCGCAACCCTGCATCGATTGCCGCGGCCATAGCGGCGCTCGCGGCGAAATTCGGCAATCGGCTGGTGACGTCGCAAGCGGTGCGGGAGCAGCACGCCAACACAGCGACGTGGATCCCGAACGAGCCGCCCGACGCCGTCGTATTTCCGCAGTCGACGGAAGACGTGCAAGACCTCGTTCGTATATGCGCGAGCCACCGCCTGCCCGTCATTGCTTTCGGCGCCGGAACTTCGCTTGAGGGGCACGTGAACGCACCGTTTGGCGGTGTTTGCGTCGATTTTCGAGACTTGAACTCGGTTGTGGCCGTCAATTCCAGTGATCTTGATTGCGTCGTACAGCCCGGCATCACGCGCAAACAGCTCAACGAGCATCTGCGGGATCAAGGCTTGTTCTTTCCCATCGATCCGGGAGCCGACGCCTCGTTGGGAGGCATGGCTGCTACGCGCTGCTCCGGTACCAATGCGGTGCGTTATGGCACGATGAAAGACAACGTGCTCGCGCTCAAGGCCGTCCTCGCAAACGGCGAGCTGGTCACGACGGCGAGGCGCGCGAAGAAATCGGCTGCCGGCTACGATCTCACGCGGCTGATCGTGGGCTCGGAGGGCACCCTTGCGGTCATCACGGAGCTCACGCTCAAGCTTTCGGGCATTCCCGAAGCCATCGCAGCGGGCGTATGCCAGTTTCCATCGGTAGCGGCCGCATGCGATGCGGCCATCGCAACCATTCAGTCCGGCATTCCCGTTGCACGCATCGAGCTGCTCGATGAATTACAGGTGAAGGCAACCAATCTCTATTCCAAGCTTGCGCTGCCCGAAACGCCCATGCTGTTTCTTGAATTTCACGGATCCGAGACGGGCGTGGCGGAGCAGTCGGCCCGCTTCGGCGAGATTGCGCGCGACCTCGGCGGCAGCGCATTCGAATGGGCCATGCAGGCTGAGGATCGGACACGGTTATGGCAAGCGCGCCACGAGGCCTATTGGGCGGCCAGATCACTGCGGCCCGGTGTGCAAGCTTTTGCTACGGACGTGTGTGTGCCCATCTCGCGCTTGTCGCAATGTGTCACGGAAACTCAGCGCGACATTGTCGAGCATGGGCTTGTTGCCCCCATTCTGGGCCATGTGGGCGACGGCAATTTCCACCTTTCCCTGCTCGTAGATTTGGGCGATGCCGACGAGCTGGCGAGGGCAAAGGTTCTATGCGAGCGGCTGGTCGAGCGCGCGCTGGCCATGGACGGCACGTGCACCGGAGAGCACGGCGTGGGCCAAGGCAAAATGAAATATCTGGCTGACGAGCTTGGTTTGCCAGCGCTCAGCGCGATGGCGGCGATCAAGCGTGCGCTGGACCCCGACAACATTCTCAACCCCGGTAAAATTGTCGCTCTCGATTAATCATGGAGGGCGGGAAGGCGCGCGCGCTAACCGAAAACGCGCCTAACCCTTTGG
>DATCJI010000073.1:0-8561 GCA_036562835.1 Xanthobacteraceae bacterium
GATCTCGGATATTCCGAGATCGGTGGAGGGGGCGTGGCGCAGATTTAGCAATTTTGCTGAAATGCCCCTTCCACCACCTAACGCTCGCTGCGCTCGCTCAGGGTGGTCCCCCCGCTTCGCGGGGGGAGGATGAACCGCGACGGCGTCGATATGCCGGGGGGACCTGCCGAGCTGAATGACGAGCAACGTGCGGAGGCCGCGCTGATTGCCGCGGCGGCGAAGCTCGCGAGCTCTAGCGGCACGCCGGTCGAGTTCGTGACTGGGCTCTTTGCCCATGCGCCCCCGGAGGACCTGCTGCACTACGACCCCGCGCAGCTCGCGGCGCTGGCCGAGGATGCCTGGTCGTTCCTTGCGGTGCGAAAGTCCAGCACCCCCAAAATCCGTTTCCAGGGGCCTTCACCGGTCCCAGCGCAGCGGCGCAGCGATTCTGTCCTTGAAATCGTCAACGACGACATGCCGTTTCTCCTGGATTCGGTCTTGGGCGAGCTGGCCGAGCGCGGGCTGTCCGTGCGCTTCGTCGCGCATCCGGTTTTCTCGGTCGATCGCGACACGGATGGCCGCCTGCTCGCGTTTCGCGGGACGCAGGCCGCACCCGGAGCGACGCGCGAAAGCTTCATCCATATCCATCTCGATCCCCTCTACGATGCCGCGCGGCGCGCCGAGATCGTCGAGAACATCGACGTGGTGCTGGCCGACGTGCGCGTGGCCGTTGTCGATTGGCCCGCGATGCTGGAGCGCGTGCGCGCCTCAATCACGGATCTGCAGAGAGCTCCGCTTCCCGCGTCCTCCGACGAGATTGCGGAGGCAATCGCTTTTCTCGAGTGGCTTGCGGACGGCAATTTCACTTTTCTGGGTGTCCGGGATGACCGGCTCACTGATGATGGCGAGCTGCTGGAGGCCATTCCGAAAAGCGGGCTCGGAATTTTCCGTTCTGATGGCCCGCCACGCGCGCCCCACTGGGCCAAGCCCCTCAAGCTGACACCGGAAATCAAGACCCTGCTGAAAGAGCCGTCTCTCCTGATCGTGACCAAATCAGCTGTTCGCTCGCGCGTGCATCGCCGTGTCCAGCTCGATCACGTGGCCCTCAAGCGTTTCGCGCCTGACGGCTCTCTCATCGGTGAATTCCGCATCATCGGCCTTTTCACCTCGACAGCCTACACGCGTTCGACCGAATCCATCCCCTATCTGCGCCGCAAGGTCGCTGCGGTGATCGCGCGCGCAGGATTCGCTCCGCAAGGACATTCGGGCAAGGCGCTCGCCAACGTGCTGGAGAGCTACCCCCGCGACGAGCTGTTTCAGATCGACGAGGATACGCTGCTGCAATACACGCTCGCGGTAGCTCAGCTCGACGAGCGGCCGCGCGTGCGCGTGTTGCCGCGCACGGATCGCTTCGGTCGCTTTGTCTCCGTGCTCGTCTATGTGCCGCGCGACCGCTTTGACAGCACGGTGCGCAAGGCGATCGGCGATTACCTGGCGCAAGCCTATGGCGGCTCGGTCAGCTCGTTCCGGCCGTTCTTCCCCGAAGGCACGCTGGTGCGCGTGCATTACGTTGTTACCCTCTCGGAAGCCTCTCGCTCCGTTCCCGACCGCGGCACGCTCGAGCGCGCAGTCGAGCGCATCGTGCGCACCTGGGTGGATGCGCTCGCCGACGAGCTCGCGCGCACGCAGGAGCCGGCGCGCGCGCGGGGCTTGCTCGAGCGTTATGACAACGCGTTCTCGCAGGGGTACCGCGAGGCCTATTCGCCCGAGGTTGCGGTCGAGGACATTCGCGTCATCGAAGGTCTCTCGGAGCGCCGGCCGCTTTCGGTTCTGTTCCATCGGAGCGCCGAGGGGAGCGCGCCGAGTTGCGTGAGCCTGAAAGTCTGGAGCTTTGGACGGCCCATTCCGCTCTCTGACTGCGTGCCCGTGCTCGAGCACATGGGATTCCGGGTGGTGGACGAGCGCACCTACGAGGTCGCGCGCACGGCTTCCGCGCCCGAGGTCTGGTTCCACGACATGATGCTGGAGAGCAGGGACGGGCGGGCAGTCGATCTCGAGGCGAGCAAGAGCGCGCTGCAGACCGCCTTTCTAATGATCATGCGCGGCGCAGCCGAGAACGACGGCTACAACGCGCTGGTGCTCACTGCCGGACTCAAATGGCGCGAGGTCGCGCTTGTCCGCGCCATTTCCCGCTTCCTGCGGCAGATCGGCGTGCCCTATTCCCAGGACTACATGTGGGCGACGCTCGTCAGGCACGGTGCAATCGCCGCCGCTATTGTGCGGTTGTTCGCACAGCGCTTCGATCCGCGCCTATCCCGGGAGGAGAGCAGCAGCTCCGAGGCAGAGCAGCTGCGGAGCATCGAGAGCGCATTGGGTGGCGTTGCGAGCCTCGATGAGGATCGCATCCTGCGGCGGTTCGTGAACGCGGTCGAGGCAGCGATCCGCACGAACTTCTATCAGATCGACCGGCACGGTCAGCCTTCGCAGATGATCGCGGTGAAGTTTGCAAGCCGCAGCATCGAGGCGCTCCCCTTGCCCAAGCCGCTCTACGAGGTGTTTGTCTATTCGCCGCAGGTGGAAGCGGTGCACCTGCGGTTCGGCAAGGTGGCGCGCGGCGGCATCCGCTGGTCCGACCGTCCCCAGGACTTCCGCACGGAAGTGCTTGGGCTGGTGAAGGCGCAGCAGGTCAAGAATGCGGTGATCGTGCCGGTCGGCGCGAAGGGCGGTTTTGTGCCCAAGCTCCTCACCGGCAGGGCTGCGCCGCGCCCTGCCGAAGAGGTGCAGCGTGAGGGCACAGCCGCCTACAAGCTGTTCATCTCCACGCTGCTCGACATCACCGACAACATCGCCGGCGAGCACGTGCTGCCGCCGGAGCGTGTCGTTCGCTACGACGACGACGATCCCTATCTGGTTGTTGCCGCCGACAAGGGCACCGCAACCTTCTCGGACATCGCCAATACGATCGCGCAGGAGCACGAATTCTGGCTCGACGATGCTTTCGCCTCCGGCGGCTCGGCCGGGTATGACCACAAGAAGATGGGCATCACCGCGCGCGGCGCGTGGGAGTGCGTCAAGCGCCATTTCCGCGAGATGGATATCGATATTGGCAAGACGCCGATCAGCGTTGTGGGCGTCGGCGACATGTCGGGCGACGTGTTCGGCAATGCGATGCTGCAGGAGAAAACGCTCAAGCTCATTGCCGCGTTCGACCACCGCGACATTTTCATTGACCCTGCGCCGGACCCCGCGCGCAGCTTTCTCGAGCGGCGCAGGCTGTTCGAGCTGCCGCGCTCGAGCTGGCAGGACTACGACCGCGCGCTTCTTTCGCCCGGAGGCGCGGTCTATTCGCGCTCGCTCAAGGAGATTGCGCTGTCCGCGGAGGCGCGCACTGCCCTCGGCTTTGCCGCCGAGAAGGCGACCCCGCACGAGCTCATGCACGCGATCCTCAAGGCGCCGGCCGATCTGCTCTTCTTCGGCGGCATCGGCACCTATGTGCGCGCGAGCACGGAAAGCGATGCAGCGGCAGGCGACCGCGCGAACGATCCCGTCCGGGTCACCGGCGCCGAGCTGCATGCGAAGGTAATTGGCGAGGGCGCGAACCTGGGCATGACTCAGCGCGGCCGGGTGGAGGCGGCGCTGCACGGCGTGCGGCTCAACACCGACGCGATCGACAACTCGGCCGGCGTCAATACCTCGGACCTCGAGGTGAACCTGAAGATCGCGCTGGCGATGCCGATGCGCGACGGCCGGCTCACGCGCGCCGACCGCAACACGCTCTTAGGCAATATGACCGATGACGTCGCCGCGCTGGTCTTGCGCAACAACTATCTGCAAAGCCTCGCGCTCTCGCTCGCCGAGCGCCGAGGGCTCGAGGATCTCGGCTTCGAGCAGCGCCTGATGCAAACGCTCGAAGCCGTGGGCGAGCTGGACAGGGGCGTCGAGTTTCTGCCCGAAGAGGTGGAGCTTGCGGAGCGGCGCCGCCGCGGACACGGGCTGACCCGGCCGGAGCTTGCGGTCCTGCTCGCCTACGCAAAGCTCGCGCTCAACCACGCGCTGCTGCACTCGACGGTGCCTGACGATCCTTATCTCGGCCGCGAGCTTGGCCGCTATTTCCCCGCCGAGGTGGTCCAGAAATTTCCCGAAGCAGTCGAGCGGCATCGGCTGCGCCGCGAGATCATCGGCACCCAGCTCGCCAATTCCATGATCAATCGCGGCGGACCCTCGCTCGTGGTGCGCATTGCGGATCAGACCGGCGCGGGTGCAGCGGAAATTGCCGCGGCCTTTGCGGCGGTGCGCGACAGTTACGGCATGGTGCGACTGCATGGCGAGATCGATGCGCTCGACAACAAGGTTTCGGGCGCCATCCAGCTCGCGCTCTATGGAGCGGTGCAGGATCTCCTGCTCGACCGTCTGGTGTGGTTCCTGCGCAACGTGGATTTTTCGCAGGGGCTGGCTGCGATTGTGAGCCATTACGGCGCCGGCATCGCAGAGCTTGAGAAGGCGCTCGAAAGCGCCTTGCCGCAGGCGGCAATGAGCGAGCTCGCGGCGCGGCAGGCCCGCATGCGGGCGGATGGCGTCCCCGCGGAGCTCGCGCGCCGCCTGGCCGCGCTGCCGATGCTTGTGGCGGGGCCGGATATTACGGTTGTTGCCGACCGGACCGGGCTTCCCATTGCGGCCGTGAGCTCCACGTATTTTGCGGCGGCGGCGTTCTTCCGGATCGATCAGATCGCAAGCTCTGCGCGCAACATCGTGATCTCGGATTATTTCGAGAAGCTTGCGCTCGACCGCGCGCTCGACTCGATCGGCGAGGCCGAGCGCCGCCTTGCTGCAGCCATGACGCGCAATCTTGCGGCCGGGAACGACGCGGTGCAGGCATGGGTCACGCCGCGCCAGGCGGAAGTCGACCGCGTGCGCATGGCAGTCAACGAGATCGTGCAGTCCGGCCTCACCCTCGCCAAACTCTCCGTTGCGGCGAGCCTGCTTGGAGATCTGGCGCGGCATTGAACTCAAACTCGCGGTGTCGCCCGCGCAGGCGGGCGATCCAGTAGCCACGTCCGCAGAGGCGTCGGGGCTTTGCATGTTCTGGCGTCGAATACTGGATACCCGCTTTCGCGGGTATGACATGCGAAGGTGTTGCCAGCTTAATGCCGGAAATGCCGGACGCCAGTAAAGACCATGGCGATGTTGTGGGTGTCGGCGGCCTTGATCACGTCGTCGTCGCGCATGGAGCCGCCGGGCTGAATGACCGCGGTCGCGCCCGCCTCGATGGCGACGAGCAACCCGTCCGGGAAGGGGAAAAACGCGTCTGACGCCACAACCGACCCTTGCGTGAGCGGTGCTGAAAGGCCGGCTTCCTTGGCCGCATCCGCCGCCTTGCGCGCCGCAATGCGCGCGGCATCGATACGGCTCATCTGACCAGCGCCAATGCCGACGGTCGCACAGTCCTTCGCATACACGATGGTGTTCGACTTGATGTGCTTGGCGATCCGGAAGGCGAATATCAGATCGCGCAACTCCGCATTCGTGGGCGCGCGCTTCGTAACAGCGCTGAGCTTCATCTCGTCGGCAACGGCGTTATCCCGCGATTGCAGCAAAAATCCTCCCGCAACCGATTTGAACACAATGCCGGGGCTGTGTGCGTCGGGAGGGCCGCCCGCGAGCAGCAGCCGCAAGTTCTTTTTCGCGCCGACAATCGCGACCGCCTCCTCAGTTGCGTCGGGCGCGATGATGACTTCAGTGAAAATTTCCGTAATGGCGCGTGCCGAGTCTGCATCAAGCGGCCGGTTCACCGCTACAATGCCTCCGAACGCGGAAACCGGATCGCAGGCAAGCGCCCTGCGGTAAGCCTCGGTGAGGTCCGTGCCCTCGGCAACACCGCACGGATTGGCATGCTTGACGATGACGCAGGCGGCCGTGCGCTTAGGATCGAACTCGGCGACACATTCGTAGGCCGCATCGGTATCGTTGATGTTGTTGTAGGAGAGCTGTTTGCCCTGCAGCTGCCGAGCCGTGGCGACCCCCACGCGGACATCCGGCGTACGATAAAAAGCCGCCCACTGGTGCGGGTTCTCGCCATAGCGGAGCTCCTCGATCAGCTTCCCTCCGATGGCGCGGTAGTGCGGCGCAGTTTGTCCTGTCGCCTGCGCGAACCAGGTGGAGATGGCCGCGTCATACGTAGCGGTGCGCGCATAGGCCTTGGCGGCCAGCTTGCGCCGCAGCAGCAAACTGGTCATGCCGTCATGTTGCTTGAGCTCGGCGAGCAATGCGGAATAATCCGCGCAATCGACAATCACCGTGACATCGTCGTGATTCTTCGCCGCCGCGCGGATCATGGCCGGGCCGCCGATATCGATGTTCTCGATGCAGGTGGCAAAATCGGCGCCGCGCACGACCGTTGCCTCAAACGGATAAAGATTGACGACGAGCAGATCGATCGGCCGAATGCCGTGCGTGCGCATGGCTTGCGCATGCGCGGCATTGGCCCGGATGCCGAGGAGCCCGCCGTGCACCGCCGGATGCAGCGTCTTCACTCTGCCGTCCATCATCTCGGGGTAGCCGGTGAGGTCGGCCACATCGACTGACGCAATCCCGGCGTCGGCCAGCGTCTTGCGCGTGCCGCCGGTGGAGACGAGCTCGATGCCGCAGCGGGCGAGAGCGCCCGCGAAATCGACGAGGCCCGACTTGTCCGAAACGGAGATGAGCGCGCGGGAAATACGGCGAAGCTGTTCGGTCATGTTGTTATGGTGGCGGTATCACAGCATGCGCCGGGTGTCATGACTGCTTACAGCGGCAGTTCCGGCTCCTCGCCTCGCGTGCGGCGCGCCGGTGCCACGGGCGCGCCCGACGGTGTCGCGGCAAGCGTCCACTGCACGCGCATGGCCTTGCGCGCCCGCCCATAGATCACGATCTGGCTGGTGCGCCGCGGCCCCTGGGCGCCGGCAAGGTAGACGCTCTCCTCTATATCGACGGGATCCTCGTAGCCGTCGAACGTCCACACCTCCTTGTTCGGCATGAGCAGCATGGCGCTGTGTCCGTCCGCCAGGCGATTTGCCTTGATCGAGGGATGCAGATGAAAGCGCACGGCGAACTGATCTTTGCCGGGGACGGGCGCCTCGCCGCGGGCCGGCATGAACAGATCCTCGCCATCTAGTTTCTGGCCGTCCTTTGAAAGCACAAGCGCCCGGTGGTGCACGATATTGAAGGCCTCGGCATAGCCGTCATGGGAGCTGCGCAACACGATGCCACTCGGGTGCTCCTCGCGCGTGATAGTGACCTTGCGCGGCCCGCCGACGATGGGAACGCCCTGCAGCATGCGCCTGATGGGGCGCGATTCCAAAAAGCCGCACGACGATGTGTCGTTCAAGGTGGCGGTTGAATGCGCCGCCGTGGCGCGGGCGGGTTGGCGCCAGTTGTCGCGGCTGATGACCGGAACGCCGCAGTTCACGACGATGCGATGCGATTTTGTGGAAAACTCGAACGCCAGGCATCCGGCGTGGGCCTCTTGGCTCACCGTAAACGGCGCCGGGCCGCCTGTGTCCATGACCACCAGGCTGCCGCCGTTTTCTACCCGCTGGTATCCGGAATGCGGCGCATTGGTGAGCGGAGCGCCGCGCGCGTCGTCGTAAACCAGGATCGTGGTGAGCAGGTCGGCCGGAGTCGGCCCCATGCCGTTGAACAGCGCGAGATTGCCATCGCCATGGCGAAAGAACCGCAGCATCGGCATCATGCGGTCGATGGCGTTGAGCAGCGCCGCCGGGGGGGCGATGTTGCGCGCGGTGAACAAGGTGCGCAGCGGCAGGAGATCGAGCAAAAGCTCGACCAGCGCACCAGGGTTGCGGCTGATGTGTCCGCCGTCCGGCAGTATCTGCCGCGTCAGCTCCTCGTTCAGGCGCTTGGCGGCGGGCCGGATCTGTCGCTGCTGGCCTGCCATGCAGAGTGCCGCATACATGAGCGCGATGCTCGCCTGAAGCCGTGGCACCCCGTCGCGCGCGTCCCCCATGGTGTGCCGCAGCTGCCGCACCTGGCGCGCCAGACTGCGCATGAAGCGCCGGTAGAACTCGGGATCCGAATCGTCGAGCAGCAGGGGAGACTGGCTGAGCCAGGAAAGTATGCGGCGCGCCATGACGTCAGCGCGCCAGGCATACGCATTGCGCGCGCGTGTCGCCGACATCCATTCGTCCAGCAGCGCGCGCGCATTGGAGCGTGTAATCGACGAATCCGCTGCGCGCAGATGGCGCAACCAGCCAAATCCAAACAACGCGACAGCCCAATCCTCCGTCGGCGGGGCCATATCGAAAGGCGAGCGTGCATCACAGACGACGATCTTGCCCGCAAACGCGAAACGCCCGGCATAGATTTCGCTCGCGCGCGTCGCGTCAGCGGTGCGCAGGTCCTGCGGCGCAATCACCAGCCGATCGGGCTTTCCGAATGACAACAACCAGCTGACAAACGAATTGGCGGTGATGCGCCCAAGCAGCCGGCGCAATAGTGTGTGCGCCAGGAACAGGGACAGCCTTGCACGTTCCGCGGCTGAGACGCGCGACATCCGAACCGTGGCTCCCCCTCGTTGCGGGCGCGCGCCC
>DATCJI010000078.1:0-1807 GCA_036562835.1 Xanthobacteraceae bacterium
GGGCGGGCCGCCGATCGCGCCATCTGCTCCACCACCTTGTTGGACTTCTCCGGCGCCTGCGGGGTCGGCACGTCGGGAATCGCCGCGGCGCTCGCAAGCAGGACTTTCCTCATGTGAGCTCCCTTCTTAACGTTGCGGGAGCCGTCCAGTTATTCCTACTGCGTCATTGAACACGACGCGTGTTTCGTGTGAAGCGGTGCGCGCAACAGGGGCACCGCGGCAGCATCCGGGCGATCGCGACGATCAATATGCGATGCATGGTGGCGATCGAGTTTGGGACATGACGTTGAGGCCGGATCGGGGGCGCCGCGGGGTCGGTAACCTTCGGGAAGGGTAGATTGCGTGAGCCACCTGGCGGAACCAGGTTCTGAGGGGGGAATCGTCCCCCGTTCGGAGACCAGAAATCCATAGACTGCGATGCACAGCGTGCCGTGGTGGTGGAAGCCCGGCCATCCGCGCCCCTCGTAGTGTCCGAGCCCGACCTCCTGCTTGAGCTCCTGGTAGTCGCGCTCGACGCGCCAACGCATTTTGGCAATGTCGACCAGACGGCTGAATGAGACGTTCTTGTCGAGCGTCGAGAGCCAGTATTTTGTCGGCTCGGCCTCGCCTTCGGGCCACTCGATTAGCAGCGTCTCTTCGGCTCGTTCTGCGGCGCGCCTGATCGGTGCGGTGCGCACCTGCACGCGGGCAAAACGCGAGCGCAGCTGCTCGTTTGTGCCTTCCCGCCACGTGATCGTGCGCCAGGCATGTTTCGGCAGGCTCTGCGCCAACGCCTTGACGCTCATGCGCCGCTCCGGTGCCCCTCGCTTGGGCACCGCAACCACTTTGACCGTCGCCACGATGGCAGCAACGTAGCTGAGCCCCAGCTCGCTGACGCCGCTGCGCAGCTTGCTATTGGAACCGTAGCTCGCATCGAACAGCACAGTGCCGCGCGGGACGCCCGCCGCCCAAGCTGCGCCGATCTGCTCGAGCGCGATCTGCGGCTTAGTCTTGAACGTGATTGCCTTGGGAACATGCGCCCTCTTGCGACGGGCGGCGCTCTCGGCCCATTCCCGCGGCAGATACAGCCGATAGGCGATCGGCAGGCTGGCATGATGATTGGCGATCGACAGCGTCACCGCCACCTGGCAATTGGCCTGTTTGCCGAGCTGCCCGCAATACTGATGATGCACGCCCACAGAGTGCCTGCCCTGCTTGGGGAAGGACGTGTCATCGATGATCCAGACCTCGATCGGGCCGTACCGCTCGATCTCCGGCGCTGCCATCTCGCGCACCTTGGCCAACATCCGCTCGTCCGACCAGGGTGCGTTGGCAACGAAATGCAGCAGCCTCTGATGCTGCGCCGAAACCCCGGTCGGCGCCGTCACCGCCGCCATCGGTTCCACGCTCTTGCGGCCTTCCGCAGCTACAAGGCCAACGCAATAATCGTGCATCGACGCCGCTCGATCCGCGTGCCCGACCACGCTCGTCAATACCCCGACGTACTTCTCGAACCGCGATGCACTATCCTCCGAAACTTGCGAAGCTTGGCGACCCATATCAGCCCCCATATGCCGAGGTGAGTCTACCCAAGTAACTGATTCTCTTAACGATTACCTATCGTCCCGATGACTCAGTAAGACTAATCGGCCGTTCAGGGCAAGCGCTTTCGGATCCACTACAGTGTCGATGTCGCTCACGGGCTCGTGCTTCTCTTCGGAATCGGCACCAGAGGCCCTTCCATCATGGGATTCGAGGACGAGGCGGAACAATCTTGATGCTTGAGGCCGTGATCACGGATCTCGTTTCACCATCAGCCTGAAGCGCA
>DATCJI010000085.1:0-7765 GCA_036562835.1 Xanthobacteraceae bacterium
TCTGGAAGCGCCCGAAACCGACCGGCCCCGTGTCAAGCTGGAGTGGCTTGCAGCCGAATGCGACGGCTTGATTGCATTGAGCGGGGGGCCGCGCGGACCACTCGATCTCGCATTTCTCTCCGATCAGGAGAAAATTGCGCGCAGCCGATGCGCAACTCTGGCCCGCCTGTTTCCCAATCGTTTCTATATCGAGCTGCAGCGTCACGGCTTGCCTGCCGAGCGCACCGTAGAGCCGGGTTTGGTTGACCTGGCGTATGCGTGTGGGCTGCCATTGGTCGCTACGAACGAGCCTTATTTCGCCAGCCGCGAGGACTACGAGGCGCATGATGCGCTCCTCTGCATCGCGGAGGGACGCCTGCTCGTGGATACGGAACGACGGCAGCTGACGCTGGAACACTACTTCAAAACGCGCGCCGAAATGCAGGTGCTGTTCGACGATGTGCCGGAGGCAATCGCCTCGACCGTGGAGATCGCCCAACGCTGCGCCTACCGACCGCACGTGCAGGCACCTATCTTGCCGCGCTTTCTCGCGAAAGATGGCGCACCGATCGACGAGAACGCGGAGCTACGCCGCCGCGCCTGCGCCGGTCTTGATGAGCGCATCCAGAGCGCTGGGCTGGCGGCTGGTCATACGCGCGAAGAATATGAGGAGCGACTGGCCTTCGAGCTTCGCGTCATCGAAAACATGAAATATCCGGGCTACTTCCTTATCGTCGCGGATTTCATTCAGTGGGCAAAGGCGCGCGGGATTCCAGTCGGCCCTGGTCGCGGGTCCGGCGCAGGGTCGCTCGTTTCATACGCGCTCACGATCACCGATCTCGATCCCATTCGCTTCGGATTGTTGTTTGAGCGCTTCCTCAATCCCGATCGCGTCTCGATGCCGGATTTTGACATCGACTTCTGCCAGGATCGGCGTGACGAAGTCATCAGCTACGTCCAACAGCGATACGGGCAAGAGCGCGTCGCGCAGATCATCACGTTCGGCACCCTGCAGGCACGCGGCGTGCTGCGCGACGTCGGGCGCGTGCTGCAGATGCCGTACGGGCAAGTGGACAAGCTATGCAAGCTGGTGCCGCAGAACCCGCTTAATCCTGTGACGCTCAGCCGGGCAATCGCAGACGAGCCGCGGCTGCAGGCCGCGAGGGACAGCGATCCCGTGGTGCGACGCGCCTTCGATATCGCACTAAAGCTCGAGGGATTGCACCGGCACGCCTCGACGCATGCGGCAGGCATCGTCATTGGCGAGCGCGCCCTTACGGAAATGGTTCCACTCTACCGCGACCCGAAATCCGCATTGCCCATCACGCAGTTCAGCATGAAGTGGATCGAGCAGGCGGGACTGGTAAAATTCGATTTTCTCGGCCTCAAAACACTGACCCTGCTGCAAACAGCGGTGTCTCTTTTGCGCAGGCGCGGCGTGGAAATCGATATTGCCGCCATCCCGCTCGATGATGAGAAAACCTACGCGATGCTCGCGCGCGCCGAGGCGATGGGCGTGTTCCAGCTCGAGAGTCAAGGGATGCGCCGCGCGCTTCTTGATATGCGTCCCGACAGATTCGAGGATGTTATTGCCCTGGTTGCGCTCTACCGCCCCGGACCCATGGCAAACATCCCGACCTACTGCGCCCGCAAGCACCGGCTGGAACAGCCCGACTACATTCACCCGCAGCTCGAGCCGATCCTGCGTGAGACATTCGGCGTGATCGTCTATCAGGAGCAGGTGATGCAAGCCGCGCAGGTGCTGGCGGGTTATTCGCTTGGCGAGGCGGATCTGCTGCGCCGAGCCATGGGCAAGAAGATACGCAGCGAGATGCAGAAGCAGCGCAGCCGGTTCGTAGCCGGATGTGTGGAGCGCGGCATTGCCCAGGATCAAGCCGAGGCGATCTTTGATTTGCTGGAACGTTTCGCAGATTACGGCTTCAATAAAAGCCATGCTGCCGCGTATGCGCTGGTGGCCTATCAGACGGCGTATTTGAAGGCGAACTTCCCGGTCGAATTTCTGGCCGCCTCCATGACACTGGATATCGGAACTACCGACAAGCTCTCGGAGTTTCGTGCCGAGGCGGAGCGACTGGGTGTCAAGCTCGAACGTCCCTCGATCAATCGTTCGGGCGTGGAATTTGAGGTCGATGCAAGCGGTGCGATCCATTACGCCCTGGCAGCATTGAAGGGCGTAGGGCGTCAGGCGGTAGAAGCAATCGTTGCTGCGCGTGGCGACCTTGCTTTCCGCGATATTTCCGATTTTGCGAAGCGGGTCGATCCGCGGGCTGTCAACAAGCGGGTGCTCGAAAGCCTTGCCGCCGCCGGTTCATTCGATGACCTCGAACCAAATCGCGCGGCCATGTTCGCTGGAATAGATCTGGTCCTCGCCCATGCCCAACGCGAGCATGATGCGCTGGCGAGCGGAGCGCTCCAGTTCGCCTTCGCGGGAAGCGCCCGCGATCTCATTCGACTACCGGCGGTGCAACCCTGGTCTGCGGCCGAACGACTGCAGAAGGAGTTCGAGGCCGTGGGCTTCTTTCTGACCGGGCATCCCTTGGATGAGTATGCAGCGACCCTCAAGCGCATGCGTCTGCAGTTGTGGGGGGATTTCGCACAAGCTGTGCGCGCCGGCGCTACCGGCGGCCGATTGGCCGCGACTGTGCTCGCGCGCACCGAGCGGCGCACGCGCACGGGCGGCAAGATTGGCGTCGTGGAGCTCTCGGATCCTACCGGACACTATGAGGCAGTCGTCTTCTCGGAGGGTCTGCAGCAGTTTCGCGACATGCTTGAGCCCGGAGCCGTGGTGTTGCTCACCGTTTCCGCCGAACTGCAAGGCGAGGAGATACGTGTCAGAATACAAGGAGCGGAGCCGCTCGATCGCGCTGCCGCGCGGTTTTCCAAATGCCTGCGCGTGTTTGTGCGCGAGAAGGAGCCGATCGAGAGCGTCGCCAAACGACTGCAAAGCCGAGCCGGAACGCAACCGTCGCAGCCAAAGCCGGACGGCGAGGTGGCCCTGGTTCTGATGCTTTCCGGCGGCATGGAAGTGGAGGTCAAGCTGTGCGGCAGGTTTGATGTGACGCCGCAAATGGCCGGCGCCATCAAGGCCGTTCCCGGAGTCGTAGCGGTCGAAGCGCTGTAGTTTTCGCTGCGCTGCGCTGAGCGGTCGTTCTTGCGAGGCACTATACGCACCTGTATAAGGCCCATATTCCACACGCGGACCTTGGCTTTATGCCGTCCGGTGTCCGCCGTCCCCCGTGGGCGGTGGGCTGACGGGTTCGCGGCGGCTCAAACCGGAGAACGCTCTCATGTCGCTGCCCGACTTTTCCATGCGCCAGCTCCTCGAAGCTGGCGTGCATTTCGGACATCAGTCTCACCGCTGGAATCCGAAAATGGCGCCGTACATTTTCGGTACGCGCAACAACATTCACATCATTGACCTCGCACAATCCGTGCCGATGCTTCATCGCGCGCTGCAGGCGATCAGCGATACCGTGGCTAACGGGGGTCGCATCCTTTTTGTCGGCACCAAGCGGCAGGCGCAGGATGCTGTTTCAGCAGCAGCCAAGAAGTCTGCGCAGTATTACGTCAATTCCCGTTGGCTTGGTGGCACACTGACGAATTGGAAGACCATCTCGCAATCTATCTCGCGTCTGCGCAAGCTTGAGGAGATGCTTTCATCGGGTGAATCCCAGGGCTACACGAAAAAAGAACGCCTCACACTGCAACGAGAACGCGACAAGCTCGACCGCGCGCTTGGTGGCATCAAAGACATGGGCGGTCTGCCGGATCTGCTGTTCGTCATAGATACCAACAAGGAGGATATCGCGATCAAGGAGGCGCGCCGACTCGACCTGCCGGTAGCAGCGATCGTCGATACAAACTGCGATCCGGACGGTATCACCTTCGTGGTGCCGGGAAACGACGATGCAGCCCGCGCAATCACGTTCTACTGCGATCTCGTGGCAAAGGCGGCAATCGACGGAATTTCGCGTGCCCAGGGCGATTCGGGGGTAGATGCAGGTGCCGCGGTCGAGCCGATCGGCGAAGAGGCCGCGGCTTCAGCCGAAACTCCCGGCTATGAGGTACTTTCAGGACCGCGCGGCGTCGCCGATGACCTGAAAAAGCTTCATCACGTGTCCCCTGCGATCGAAAAGAAGCTCAATGACCTCGGGATATTCCATTATTGGCAACTAACCGGCTTGACTCCTCAGGCTGTTCACAAGATTGGCGAGGAAGTAGGCCTGCCGGGCCGTATGGAGGGCTGGATCACGCAAGCGAAGCAATTGAGCGCAGAATAGTGCTGAATGATGGGTGGCTAGCCCCCGCCCACCCACGTCTTCGCTGCAGAATGGATAATGGTGATGACCAATATCAGTGCACAAATGGTCAAGGAGCTTCGCGAGCGTACCGGCGCCGGCATGATGGACTGCAAAGGCGCGCTCAACGAGACCGCGGGCGATATGGAGCAGGCAATCGATCTGCTGCGCAAGAAGGGGCTTGCTAGAGCCGCCAAAAAAGCAGGCAGGGTCGCTGCCGAGGGATTGATCGCGGTGGCCACCAAGGATAGCCAGGGTGTGCTTGTGGAGGTGAATTCCGAAACCGACTTCGTCGCCCGAAACGATCTTTTTCAGGGACTGGTCAAAATGATTGCTAACGTCGCGCTTGCGACGGGCACCGATGTTGACCGGCTAAAGTCGGCCAAGATCGGCAATCTGACCGTCAGCGAGGCAATCAGCGACACGATCGCGAAAATTGGCGAGAACATTTCACTCCGGCGTGCCTCGGGGCTCAGCGTCAAAGGCGGCACCATTGCGAGCTACATGCACAACGCCGTGGACGAAGGACTGGGAAAAATCGGTGTCATTGTCGCCCTGCAATCGAAAGGCGGGACGGAGCAGCTGGACCGTTTTGGGCGCATGCTGGCAATGCATGTTGCCGCGTCAAATCCGCAGGCGGTCGACCCCGCGGGGCTCGATGCCGAGGTGGTGCGCCGAGAGAAGGAGGTGCTGGCCGACAAGTACCGGGCGCAGGGCAAGCCCGAAAAGGTTATCGAGAAAATCGTCGAGTCCGGCCTTAACACCTTCTACAAAGAGGTGTGCTTGCTCGAACAGCCATTTATTCACGACCCCGACAAGAGCGTGTCGCAAGCTATCAAGGATACTGAAGCGAAAATCGGCGCTTCCATCACGGTCACAGGATTTACTCGTTATGCTCTAGGCGAAGGGGTTGATCGCCCGGCTACCGACTTCGCCGCAGAAGTCGCGGCGGCGAGCCGCAGCTGAGCCACCCATTGTCAGCTGAACCGCAGGGCAACTTCGCACCCGGGATCAGGGCTGAGCCGCGCTATCGCCGCGTGGTCATCAAAATATCGGGTGAGGCGCTGACGGGCCCATGCGAGTTTGGCGTGCATCAACCCACTTTGATGCGCATCGCTGCCGATCTTGCCGCAACTCAGCAACTTGGCGTGACCATCGCCGTAGTTGTCGGAGGCGGAAATCTCGTCCGCGGGGTGCGGGTTGCGGAGCAAGGGATTCCGCGTGTGACTGCAGACATGATGGGCATTTTGGCGACGGTCATGAATGCGCTCGCGCTGGAGAGTGCGTTGGAAAGCGTGGGAGCGCCGGCACGTACGATGTCAGCGCTCGCTATGCCCGAGTTATGCGAAACCTACGAACGACGCCGCGCGCTCCATCACCTGGAAGCGGGACGCATGCTGGTGCTTGCCGCCGGAACAGGTAACCCGTTTTTCACGACCGATACTACCGCCGTGCTGCGAGCCGCCGAGATCGGCGCGCAAGCGGTGTTGAAGGCGACCAATGTGGACGGGGTATACAGCGCAGACCCGAAGCTCGACGTGCGTGCCGAGCGATACGCGGAGCTGACACACCAGCAGGCGATCGAGCGTGGCCTTAAAATAATGGACGCGACCGCCTTCGCGCTTGCCCGCGAGAATGGTTTGCCTATCATCGTCTTTTCGATCCGCGAGGAAGAGGCGATCACCAGGGTGGTTCGAGGGAAGGGACGCTTCACCCTGGTTACGGCGTGAGGTCGAATGTTCGCTGTGAGGCGCATTGCCTTGCGCGGGTTGAAGCTGCTTGAGGATTCGCATGGCATCTCCCGCACATGATCTGAATGAATTGAAACGGCGCATGCAGGGCGCGATTCAGCTGTTCAAGCAGGAGCTCGGAGGCCTGCGTACCGGACGGGCATCGGCAAGTCTGCTTGAGCCCGTCCAGGTCGAAGCATACGGCACGCACATGCCGCTCAATCAGGTCGCCACTGTGAGCGTACCCGAGCCCCGTTTGATTTCCGTCCAGGTCTGGGACCGCAGCATGGTTCACGCCGTGGAGAAGGCGATTGCTGCATCGAACCTCGGACTCACTCCAGCAACGGAAGGACAGGTTCTGCGGCTGCGCATTCCGGAGTTGAATGAGGAAAGGCGTCGCGAGCTGGTGAAAGTCGCTCATAAATACGCAGAGGCTGCGCGTGTCGCGGTGCGGCATGTACGGCGTGACGGGCTCGATGTGCTCAAGAAGCTGGAGAAGGATCACAAGATCAGCGAGGACGAAGGAAAGCGACAATCCGAACAGGTGCAGAAGGCAACCGATCAAGTCATCGCCGACATCGACAGAATGCTTGCTGTCAAGGAGAAGGAAATCCTCACCGTCTGAGGAATGATGATGCTGAATAGCAAGCCTCTGCGGGACGGCGTGGACGCTGGCCCCGTGCCACGCCACATTGCCATCATCATGGATGGCAATGGGCGGTGGGCGGCCGCGCGCGGCCTTCCCCGCGCCGAAGGGCATCGCCGCGGCGTAGAGGCGCTGCGCCGCACAGTGCGGGCTGCAGGCGAGCTCGGCATAGGCTTTCTAACGATATTTTCCTTCAGCGCCGAAAACTGGTCGCGCCCGCCCTCGGAAATTCGCGAGCTCATGGCGCTGCTGCGCCGATTTATCAGAAATGATCTCGCAGAGCTTCATCGCAGCGGAGTCAAGGTGCGCGTGATCGGCGAGCGGGAGAATCTCAACCCCGATATCCGCCGTCTCCTGGAGGAAGCGGAGCAATTAACTCGCCACAACGAGAAGCTGGTCCTCGTTGTTGCCTTCAACTACGGGGCCCGTCAGGAAATTGCACGCGCGGCACAGCGGGTCGCGGCCGCCGTCAGCGCGGGAGACCTGCCGCTCAGTGCGGTGACGGCCGACAACCTCGGCAGCTTTCTGGATGCACCAGATTTGCCCGATCCCGATCTCATTATACGTACCAGCGGCGAGCAGCGGCTTTCGAACTTTTTACTGTGGCAAGCTGCTTATAGCGAATTGGTGTTTGTCCCTACCTACTGGCCGGATTTCGACCGCGCAGCTCTGGAGAATGCGGTTGGGGAATACCAACGACGGGAACGCCGCTTCGGCGGCTTGGTGGCGCGTACCGGCTAGCGCCCGTGACACACGGTAGCCCCGCGGAAACGGCGCGCCGGCCCAGCCTGCGCAACGAGCTTGGACTGCGTATCGCGTCTGCCGCGTTGCTCATCCCGCTCGCACTTGCAGTGACTTATCTGGGCGGCTGGATATTTACCCTCTTCTGGGCAGCTGCCGCGCTGTGGACCTTTTTCGAATGGATGGCGATCGTCGCACCTGAGGACCGAATGTCCCTGATCGGGGGTGCCATATCGCTCGCTATTGCGGTGGGGCTCCTCCAGGAGAGATATGTGGCGGCTGCCCTGATCATGCTCGCAATCACGGCAGCAGTTCTCGCCACATTTAGTGGCTCCAAGAACCGGATTTGG
>DATCJI010000099.1:0-8619 GCA_036562835.1 Xanthobacteraceae bacterium
GACCACGCTGCCCTTGACGCAGCCGGGGGCAAGCTGCGCGAGCAAGCATTGCGCGTGGAGGCGTCGTGCTTTGACGTCACAGATATGGTCGCCGCCGAGAGGGCAATTGCGGCGCTGCTCGCGCGTCACGAGCGTCTCGACATTCTGGTTGCAAATGCGGGGATCACCCGCCGGGCGCCGCTCGAGGAATGGACCCTGCAGATGTGGGACGAGGTCCTCGCGGCCAATCTGCGCGCCTGCTTTTTCCTTGCCCAACGCGCTGCGCCATCAATGCGCAGAAACCGGCATGGACGAATAATCTTCACCACGTCGGCAACGGCCATTCTGGGCCGCGCCTACATTCATGCATATGTGGCGGCAAAGAGCGGACTTGCCGGCCTCACGCGCTCGCTCGCGGCCGAGCTTGGGGCCGACGGCATCACGTGCAACGCGATCATGCCCGGCTATTTCGAAACCGCACTCACCAAGCCGCTCTTACGCGATGCAGCCTTTGTCGCCCGCGTTACCGAGCGCATCCCGCTGGGGCGCTGGGGAAAGCCGCGCGATCTTGCCGGCGCCGCTGTCTTTCTCGCCTCTGACGCGGCTTCCTACGTGACCGGCCAGCAAATCGTCGTCGATGGCGGCTTCACCACGACGATTTGAAATGCCGCGCTGGCGGAAGAAAAGCGAACTACACAGAGGAGATCGTTGGACCGCGTTGGAGCGGCCGGCTGCTGAGTCGCCCGGCTTCGCCTATCACAGCCCGGGCGATCTGATTGCGCGGACCGGTTTCAGGAACAAAGGCGGAGTGGCCGACTACACCGTGTTCTCGGCCATGCGTTTTCCATTAGCGCAAGCGCCGGCCTTCGCAAATTCCCAGTCTTTTCTGAACTCCGGCGACTGCGAAACGGCGGGAAGGTCGGGCCTCGGTGTCCGCGACGGCATTCCTTCGTATCGCTGCCGCGTGAATGGAGACGCCCTCGTCTGGAACGAGGGAGCCGGTCAGAACTATTCATATCCCTGGCGCGACAATTTTTGTGAGATGCGCCACTTCCAGGTGGGCCAATGCCCCGCAGGCCTCGGGCATCAGGGACAGGATATCCGGCCGGCATTCTGCCGACAGCGCAACCCGGGCGATCCTTGCGAACCCGGCATTCACGACGTGGTGGCAGTCCACACGGGGTGACACTGCGCACGCAGGGCCAGCCAAGTGTGCAGCTCGTGGTCAATGCTGCGGGAGTGCGCGCGCGCTTTCGCTACCTGCACATGTCGCCGAGACACCTTGACGCAGATGGGCTGCTTAGCGGCCGATTTCTCCATGCGGGCCAGATCATAGGCAAAGTGGCGAATTTCCTTGGCGCCCGTCCAGGGACTACTTCTCACCTGCATTTCGATCTTCAGGTCCCCACCAGATACGGCTGGGTATTTGTCAATCCTTACATGACTTTGGTTTCGGCGTACGAGCGGCTCATCCGGGCGCGCGGGCGCGAGCTCAAGACAACGCTCCCTGTCGACGCCGCCATCGATCCGATGATTGCAAGCGCAAGAGCGTCAGCCGTGCGGAGCACGCCTGCCGACACTGCCAGGCGGTCGACAGGAGCCGATGCAGATACCGGGCCATAACCCGCGCCGCATTATGCGCGGCGACGCGAGCCGAGCACGAGATATTTGAGGAACTTGAACAGGCTGTACAGCGTCAGCTCGACCGCGGCGGTGAGGAGAAGAAGAAAGAGCGAGCGTTGGCCGAGATCGTCGGTGATCGCGCCCCGGATCTTATATCTGACATCTGCCGGAAGATAGGTCTCCACCATTCCATACAGCGCATTTGTCAGCGGCTGCAGCTGGACGTATGCGCGCCCGAGCCAGTCGATGCGATAGGCGTGCAGGTAGGCGTAAATCGCATACGTGACCAGAATGGTCACGAACAGCAGAAAGACCTTGCCAAGAAAGAGCCACAAGAAGGCAGGCTCGCGACGTGGCACTCTGCTGACCATCACGGGAACCGTGGCGGCGCGCACGCTCATACGGCTTCACGCAGCTTGACCGCCTCTTCCAGATCAACTGAAACGAGCTGGGAAATGCCGCGTTCCGCCATCGTCACCCCGTAGAGGCGATTCATGCGCGCCATGGTTATCGGATTGTGCGTGATGATCAGGAAGCGCGTATCGGTCGAGCGGGTCATCTCGTCGAGGAGATCGCAGAAGCGCTCGATGTTGTGATCGTCAAGCGGAGCGTCCACCTCATCGAGCACGCAAATCGGCGCCGGGTTGGTCAGGAACACGGCGAAGATGAGCGCCAGCGCGGTGAGCGCCTGCTCGCCGCCCGACAGCAGCGAAAGCGTTGCCGGCTTTTTACCGGGCGGCTTGGCAATAATCTCGAGCCCGGCTTCGAGCGGATCCTCGCTCTCGATAAGGTGCAGCTCGGCGTTGCCGCCGCCGAACAGTCGCGTGAACAGCCGCTTGAAGTGCTCGTTCACCACCTCGAACGAAGCGAGCAGCCGCTCGCGCGCTTCGCGGTTGAGACTCTGAATGCCGTGGCGCAGGCGCTTGATCGCCTCGACGAGATCGTCGCGCTCGCAAGCGAGCTTGTCATGCTGCACAGTGATTTCGCGCAGCTCTTCCTCGGCGCGCAGGTTGACCGCCCCGAGCCGCTCGCGCTCGCGGCGCAGCCGCTCGAGATCCTGCTCGACCTGTGACACCTCGGGCAATGCCTTGCCGGCGTCAGCTCCGGCGAGATTTGCAACGTCGCTCGCCTCCACTTCGAGCATTTCCTGAATCTCATGCTCGACATCGGCGAGACGCCGCTTGGCGCCTTCGAGTTTCTCCTCGGCGCGCGCCGCTTCCTCGCGCGTTGCCGAGACCGCCTCGAGCGCTGCCCGCGCCATTCGGTCGGCGTCGGCAAGCTCATTTTCCCCTTGCGCGAGGCGATCGGCGGCCTCGCGGCGTTTTCGCTCGGCGCCTTCGATTTCGCTGAGCAATGCGCGACGCTTTTCCTCAAACAACTGCGGCGCATGCTGCAGCTCTGCGCGCTCGCTGTTTGTCTCGGCGAGGCGTGCCTCGAGCGTGGCGAGTTGTGCAGCCGCGCCGTCCTGGCGTTCCCGCCAGCCTTGGGTGTCGACCGCTATGGCCGCAAGCCGTCGGGCCGTGACTTCCGCCTCACGCGCGAGTGCCTGCGCTTGCGCGCGCAACTCGGCAAGGCGCGCGCGTTCTGCATCCATGTGCGCTCGCGCCGCTGCCAGCTCGCCCTCGAGTGCACTGGCTGGGGAGAGCCGCGCAATTTCTGTTTCCGCCTGAGCGCGTGCCGCGCCCGCCTCATCGCGGTTGGCCGCCAGGCGCGCAACCGCTTCGTTGAGCGCCGAGAGCCTCGCGGTATTACGGCTCATCGAACGCTCGGTCTCGATGCAGCGGTCGCGCGCCGCATCGGCCTCCTGCTTGCGTGTGCGCCAGAGTGCGCGCGCGGCTGCTTCGCTCTTTGCGAGCGTTGCGAGCTCCACCTCGGCAGAGGCTGCAGCTTGCTCTTTGGCGTCCGCTTCGGCGCGCGCCTTCTGCAACTCGGCTTCGAGATCGGCGAGACGATTCTTTGCAGCGAGCCGCCGGGCGGCACCGGTGGGCGCGTTGGCCGCCACCGAGAAGCCGTCCCAGCGCCAAAGATCGCCCTCGCGGGAGACGAGGCGCTGGCCGGGCTTGAGCATCGGCGCAATGTGAGCGGCATGCTCGCGGTCAACGAGCCCGATTTGCTGCATCCGGCGCGCCAGCTCCCTGGGCGCCGCGACGCGGTCGGCCAGACATTCCACCCCGGGAGGGAGCGCAGGATCGTCCGGACCGATCGATGCTCCCGCCCAGCGCATAGGCGCGGCAGGATCGATTGGCGCATCGAGGTCGTCCCCGAGTGCCGCGGCAAGTGCCGCCTCGCATCCCTTTTCCACGGCCAGATCGTCGATGACCGCAGGCCAGATATTATTGCTCTCGACCTGCAGGAGCTGGCCGAGCGTCTTTGCCTCCGTTTCCAGGCGCTGGGCGCGCCGTTCGGCTTCGAGCAGGGCCGCGCGCGCCGCATCCGTCGTCTCGCGCGCGCTCTTATGCTGCCCTTCCGCGCGCGTGACCTCGGCTTCGAGCTCGGCGAGCTGCCGGGCACTCGCGTCCGCCTCTTTGGCAAGCGCGGCAAGATCCGCAAATTCCTCCGCTTGCAGTTGCTGGCGCTCGGCTTCGACCGCGGCAATCTCCTCAAACAGTCGACGCAGCCGTTCATCCTGCTCGCCGAGCGCGGTCTCGAGGCTGCGCCGCCGTGCGGCAAGGTCGGCAAGCTCCGCCGTGAGCTTGTCCGCGCGCGCTTCGGCGCTCGCGACCGCCGTCTCCGCCCCGGCGAGATGCCCGGAAATGCCTGCGGCCTGCGCCGCGTTCGTCTCGGCTTCCTGGCGCAATGCGCTTTCTTCGCCTGCCAATCGCGCCATCGCCGCGTCGGCGTCGCTCGCGAGAAGGCGCTCGCGTTCAATATCCTGCGTAAGCTGCTGCAGGCGACGATCGAGCTCCGCGAGACGCGCGCGTGCACGATTCTCCTCGTTATCCAGCGCATCCCGGGCTGCGAGCAACCGCTGAAGCGCGGCCGCTGCCGCTGCTTCCGCCTGACGCAATTCCGGCAGCTGGGCCGCCACGTTTGCCTGCAGTCTGGAAGCCTCGGCCTGCTCACCCGTGCGCTGCGCGACAGCAAGCATGGCCGCGTGCTTTCCGTGCTCCGCGTTGGCGAGCTCGCCCGTCGCCGCGCTCCAGCGCAGGTGGAAGAGCATCGCCTCCGACTTGCGCACCTGCTCGGAAACATTGCGGTAACGCACGGCCTGGCGCGCCTGCCGCTTCAACGCATCCATCTGGCCGGCAAGCTGCGTGATCACGTCCTCGAGGCGGTTGAGATTTTGCTCGGCTGCGCGCAGCCGCAGCTCCGCCTCGTGCCGCCGGGCGTGCAGCCCCGAGATGCCCGCTGCCTCCTCGAGCACGCGCCGGCGCTGATCCGGGCGCGCCTGAATGATCTCGCCGATGCGCCCCTGATGCACCATCGCAGGCGAACGCGAGCCGGTCGAGGCATCGGCAAACAGGATGTGCACGTCTCGCGCGCGCACCTCGCGGCCATTGATGCGATAGGTCGACCCGGCCTCGCGCTCGAGGCGCCGCGAGACATCGAGCACCTCATGCTCGTTGAACTGCGCGGGGGCGTCGCGCGTGCCATTGTCGATCTGAACCGCCACCTCCGCATGATTGCGGCCCGGCCGATTGTTGGTTCCGGAGAAGATGACGTCATCCATGTCGGCGGCGCGCAGGGATTTGTGCGAGGTCTCGCCCATGACCCAGCGCAGGGCCTCGACCAGGTTGGACTTCCCGCAGCCGTTCGGGCCGACGACGCCCGTAAGCCCGGGCTCAATGAGAACATCGGTCGGCTCGACGAAGGACTTGAAGCCGAGCAGGCGCAGTCGCGTGAGTTTCATGCCAACGTGTTTCCGCCAAACAGAAGGAGCACGGCCGGACGCGAGTGGTCACGGCTCAGCCCAATGGCGTGAGTCGAGGAGTGCCGCATCGGCCCGCACCATGAATCGTCAACCATGATTCCGCAACAGAAGGAAACAAATGGTTAACGAAAAGCTAAACGATCGGATGCACGGAGCGATGGGGCGCGGAGGCCGGTCTGCCGCGCCGCGCTGGAGGCGAAAAACCGTTAGGAATTCGTAAGATACGGCGCGAGCTGCTTGTCGAGCTCCTGAGACGACAGGGCCCCGCTCACGCGCTTTCCATTGATGAAGAAGGTAGGGGTGGAGTTGACGCCGAATTTCACGCCACGATCCCGTACTCCTTCTACCCCGGCCGACAGCTGCTGATTCGCAAGGCACTCATCGAAGCTCTGCTGGGTGAAGCCCGCCTGCCTGGCAATCCCAAGCAGCTTCTCGAGCGGCTGCTGCACCACCCATTCCCGCTGCTGCCGGAACAGCGTCTCGATCATCGGGTAATACGCCTCCTTGCCGGCGCAGCGCGCCAGCAGGGCGCCCGCCTCGGCAAGCGCATCGAGGGGAAACTCGCGGAAGATGTACCGCACCTTTCCGGTATCGATGTATTTGCGCTTGAGCTCCGGAAAGGTGGTTTCGGCAAAATGCGCGCAGTGCGGGCACGTCATTGACGCATATTCCACGATGACCACCGGCGCATTCGGGTCGCCGAGGGACTCGTCGGGCAGCGGACCCGGAGCAAGCAGCGTGTTTAAAGGTACTTCGCCGCTCGAATAATCGGGCTGCTTCCACAGGTAATAGCCGCCCCCGGCCGCGGCAGCGAGCACCACCACGGCGCCCCCAATCAGCAAATGCCGGCGAGAGATACCTGACGGCGCGGGAGCCTCGTTCGTCGTGTCCATGGATGTCGCACTCGCAGATCGCACCATTTGGTCTCCAATATTGGGTCTGGCGTTCATGAATGTGGCAACGGCGGGCGGCCAGTCCAAGCCATTGGGCACACCGTCACGGCTGTTTGATGGCAGCTCCCAGGCGCGCCAACGCATCGCGTAATTCGGGGCTGCGGATTTGCGTGAGCTCAGCGGCAACCGCTTGCGCCGCCTGCGTGTTCGCCGCCGGCGCAGGAAGGCGTTTTCCGCGGCTCACAGGCGCTTGTCGGAGCCGCAGCTGGCCGACGACCTGCCAGCCGAAAAACTGGTTCACGCGTTCCAGCACCACGGGCGAGAGGTGCTGGATTTCGACGGCGGCGGGACCCTCCACCCGCAGCACGAGGGTCGCAGGCTCTCGCGGCGCTCCATCGCCGAAGCGCGACCACTGGATCTTCTCGGGCTGTGAATGCCGGGCGATATCCGCACCCACGATCTCGCTCCAGCGGGTGAGGATTTCGCTCGACGCAAAGCCGCGCTTGGCAAATGTCTCGCTCAATGTCTTGTGCAGAAGCTCCGAGAGGGCGCGCGGCCGGGATTTTGCAGGCTTGTTCATGCGTGGTGAGTCTGTCAGACCACAATCATGCGAGGCGCGGCGGAAGGTTTGCGGCTCGACAAAGCCGGTCCGCAGGGCGAGCGCTGGTTAGCAGGAAAGCGCGCGCCGCGCAGCACCTCCCTGCTTGCATGGTACGACCGCCACCGCCGCCTGTTGCCGTGGCGCAGTGCGCCCGGTGAGGCGGTCGATCCGTATCGGGTCTGGCTCTCCGAGATCATGCTGCAGCAAACCACGGTGCGAACCGTGGTGCCGTATTTTCATGCTTTCACGCGGCGGTGGAAGGATGTGCGCGCACTCGCGGCGGCGCCGCTCGATGAGGTGCTCAGTGCCTGGGCCGGTCTCGGCTATTACGCGCGCGCACGCAACCTGCATGCCTGTGCGCGCGCGGTGGTGGAGCAGCATGGCGGAAACTTTCCGCAGCACGAGACGGAGCTGGCACAACTGCCTGGCATCGGCTCCTACACGGCGGCCGCAATCGCAGCCATCGCCTTCGGCGCGCACACGCTGCCGATGGATAGCAATGTCGAGCGCGTGACCGCGCGCGTGTTTTCTTTCGGGGACGAGCTCCCCGTCGGCAAACGGCGCCTCGGTTTCATTGCGCGAAAGCTGGCACCCGCGCACCGGGCCGGCGATTTCGCGCAGGCGCTCATGGATCTCGGGGCGACGATTTGCACGCCAAGGCGGCCGCGCTGTTCGCTTTGTCCGTGGCGGGAGGACTGCCGCGCGCATGCGCGTGGCGATCCGGAAGACTTCCCGCGCAAGGCGCCGCGCAAGAAAGCTGCGCGCCGTTTCGGCGCGGCCTTCGTGGTCATCAGAGCCGACGGAGCGGTGCTGGTGCGCACGCGCGCGTCCGTCGGCCTCCTCGGCGGCATGAGCGAGGTGCCCTCGAGCGCGTGGACCGAGAAGCGCGATCCACACGCAGCGAATGCGCGACCTCGCTGTACCAGCCGCCGCGTGCGCTGGCAGTGCGTCCCTGGCGCGGTCAGACACGTCTTTACGCATTTCGCTCTCGAGCTCGTCGTCTATACGGCACGCGTTGGCGCGCACATGCCCGCGCCGCGCGGCATGCGTTGGGTGAAAGCCGGGCATTTGCAAAGCGAGGCTTTTCCTACACTCATGCGCAAGGTCCTGGCGCACGCCGGGGTGGAAGTGTCGTAGCCCGGATTGAGCGCAGCGAAATCCGGGATCGCCGTCCCCGGATGTCGCGTTCGCTCCATCCGGGCTACAAACAATTCGGGTCCAAACAGCACAGAAGGAGATGACGTGAGTATTCAGCGGATCGACACCAATGCGCGCATGAGCAAAGCGGTCGTGCACGGCAATACCGTTTATCTGGCCGGAGTGATTGCGGATAAAGCGCTCGGCCAGGGCGTTGCCGAACAGACCCGCGAGATCCTGGGGATGATCGACGGCTTTTTGGCGAAAGCCGGCTCGGACAAATCGAAGCTGCTTACCGCCACCATCTGGCTGTCGGATATTCGCACCGTGGATGAGCTGAACAAGGTGTGGGATGCGTGGGTGACGCCCGGCCAGACGCCTGCGCGCGCGTGCATCGAAGCGCTGCTGCAGGGCCCCGAGAAGAAGGTGGAGATCCAGGTCACCGCCGCGCGGTAAACAGAACGCGCCATCCTCCCCCGTGAAGCGCGAAGCGCGGAACGGGGAGGATAAGCGCG
>DATCJI010000130.1:0-4759 GCA_036562835.1 Xanthobacteraceae bacterium
GTGATCGTCTGCGTGCCGTTCGTGCTGCGCACAACCGTTGCATCGCTGAGCCAACTCGACCCGGCCCTGCTGGACGCGAGCGCGAGCCTTGGGGCGAGCGGCACGATGACGTTCCGCCGCGTGATGCTGCCTCTGATCGCGCCGGGACTAGGGGCCGGCGCTTTTCTCGCCTTCATGGCATCCTTTGACAACGTGCCGGTATCGCTGTTTCTCGCCGACGAGCGAAACGAGATGTTGCCTATTCACCTGTGGCAGCAGATCGACACGAATCTTGACGTGCGCACCGCCGCAGCTTCGGGGCTGATCATCGCCTTCACGTTAATCCTGATGGTCGTGGCGGAACGCATGGCCGGCCTGAGCCGGCAGTTGCGCTGATACGGTGACTAGGGTCGCACTCGACGCTCTCAATCGCATGCCGCCGGCGGAATTTGTCATGGCGCTCGGAGGCATTTTTGAGCATTCCCCCTGGGTTGCGGCAGCCGTAGTCGACGGCAGGCCGTTCGCCACGCCTTCCGCGCTGCACGAAGCCATGAAAGCGGCCGTGCGCGCGGTCGATAATTCGCAAAAGCTCGTGCTCCTGAGAATGCACCCTGAGCTTTCCGGCAAGGCCGCGCAGGCAGGAAGCATGACCGCGGATTCAAAATCAGAGCAGGACAGCGCCGGGCTCAATCGCCTCTCGGCGGAAGAATTCGAGCGCTTCGGCGCGCTGAACGAGGCTTATGCCGAAAAATTCGGGTTCCCATTTATCATTTGCGTGCGCCGGCACACGAAGGATTCGATTTTCCGGCATTTCGAGACGCGTCTGCAAAATTCCACCGCTGCCGAGATCAATGCGGCGCTCCTTGAAATCTTTCGCATTTCAGCGTTGCGGCTGGACCAGCATGTATCCGCCGAGGATCGACTGGAAGTGCATGGCTTCATGGACGTGCATGTGATCGATCTGCAGTGCGGAGCTCCCGCCGAAGGCCTCGCGGTCGAATTGTATGAGCTTTCCGGTTCCGCACCGGATCGTCTGTTGACGTCCTGCAGGATCAATTCGCGCGGACTGACCGATGCCCCCCTGTTCGAGCATCGCCCGATCCCCATCGGCCGCTATGAACTGCGCTTCGGTGTTGGCGATTATTTCGCAACAACCGACAGTTCCACAAATCGGCCCTTCATCGATAGCGTGCCCATCCGCTTTGCGATCGCCGAGGCGGAGGGACGCTACCACATCCCGCTGCGGATCACGCCCTGGAGCTACACGGTCTACCGCGGCCAGTAAGCCCGATCAGCTCTGTTGCTGTTCGCCGCCCTCTGGCGCAGTAGGCGGACTGCTCTCCGGCAGAGCCTCCTTTGCTGCGGGCCTGAGTGCCGTCACCGCAGTCTGCAGTGCGGCGAGGCCGGCCGCGACCGCCGCGGCTTCCACAGCTTTTTTGGCAACATGCTTGAGCCGCGAGGGCTTCTTCGCAGCTTGCTTCGGCTTGGCTGATGTCCTCGATGCAGCTTTGGCTTTGCGGACCTTTGCCGCAGAGCGGCCCCTCGTCGCGGATCTGGCCTTGGCCTTCGAGCGCGAAACTTTCGAGCGCGGCTTGGTTGCGCTGCGTTTTGCCGTTTTCTTGCTGCTGGCCTTCCTGGATGTTTTCCTCATGTCGTGGTCTCCCTGCATTCGACACTGTGTCCGTATTTTCAGGCGAGTGCAACCGTACCCCGCTCGATCCGATAAGTGCGCGAGAGCAGATCGACTATGTGAACCTCATTGGACTCGGCGATCAGCATGGAATGGCCATGCGCCTTGAGGCTTGCGAGGACTTCGCCCAGGCGCCGCGCCAGCGCCGGCGCCAAGCCTTCGAACGGCTCGTCGAGCAGCAGGATGCGCGTGCCGGCCATGAGCGCGCGGCCGAGCGCAACCATCTTCTGCTGGCCGCCGGAAAGCTGCAGCGAGCTGCGCCGCCGCAAAGCCGCGAGCTCCGGCATAACGGAAAAAATCCATTGCAGGCGCTCGCCAGCGCCCTCGCTGCGCGTGGTCCACGCGGGCAGCAGGATATTTTCCTCGACATTGAATTCGGGAACCAGGCGCCGATCCTCCGGCATATAGCCAATGCCATGGCTGACGCGGCGGTGCGCCGGGATCCCGAGGAGTTCCGTATCGTCGAGCTCAATCCTGCCGCTCGCCGGAATGCTTCCCATCAGGGCACGCAATAACGTCGTCTTTCCCGCCCCATTGCGGCCGATGAGCCCGCACATCTCACCCTCGCTGACCTCAAGCGAAGCATTGCGCACAATGGGAACCGGGCCGATGGCAACGTCGAGATTGCTGATCCTAAGCATGCGCCTCCGGCCGCAACGGCTTGGTACCGCTGATCAGGCTCTGCACACGCGCATCGGCAAGCGCCTGCGCAGGGGGGCCATCGGCAATTATGGTCCCGTCGTAGAAGGCGAGCACACGGTCGGCAAATCGCGCCACGATCTCCATGTCGTGCTCCACGAACAGCACGGTGAGCCTCCGGCTCTTGAGCGCGGACATCACCACATCCATGAGATCGAACTTCTCCTCGATGGAAATACCGCTGGTTGGCTCATCGAGCAGCAGAATGCGCGGCGTGCCCACGACCGCCATCGCGATGTCAAGCAGCTTGCGCACGCCTTGAGGCAGCGTGGATGCGCGTGTGTGGCGGTAATGCGCAACCCGGAACAGCTCGATGCTCTCCTCCGCCTGCCGCATCGTCGCTGGCGATCGCAACGGCCTGAACATGCGGGCGCCATCAGAGGCTTGCGCTACGGCGGCCGCCGCGCACATGTTCTCGAACAGGGTCAGCGAGGGGAAGACCTGGGCTACCTGGAACGATCGCGAGATGCCGAGCCGCGTGATTTCGCGCGAGGGGCGACCGGTGATATCGCGATCTTCGAACCGGATACTTCCCTTGGTGGGGCGCAGGTGGCCCGTGATCATGTTGATGAAAGTGGTCTTCCCCGCGCCATTCGCGCCGATCACGCCAATCGTCTGCTGCGGCGGCACATCGACCGTAATATCCCGGGCGGCAACGACCGCACCAAACGTCTTCTCCAGCTCGCGCACCGAGAGGATGGGCGTCATAAAGGCTTCTCCTGCCGCCGGAAACGTTGCCACACCGAGCTCAGCCCTTCGGGCACGAACAGGATCGTTAAAAGCAACACGGATCCGAGGATCAACTGCCAGGTGCCGGGCAGCAGGTTGACGGCGATCGAGCGCACCAATTCGAACACGAGCGAGGCCACGAAGGCACCGGCAACGGACCCGGAGCCCGCCAGGATCGTGACGAAGACGAACCCACCGGAGGTGGTCCAATAGGCCATGCTCGGATCGACATGCTCGACGACAAGCGCAGCAAGCGCGCCGCCGATGCCGGCGAGAATGCCGGAAATCACCAGCTTGATATGGATAAGCCGGTTGACGGATACGCCGAGGTACTCCACGCGGATTTCGTTGTCCCGCACGGGAATTGCGAGCGCGCCGGCAAGCGTCCGCAAGTAGACGGAGACGAGAAGCGCCGCAATGGCGCAGGTGGCGAGCACGAGCCAGAACAACGCGAGATCGAGCATCTCTCCGTTCGGCCGATAGCCCAGAAAAGTGCCGGCTTCGACATGGAATCCATCGGTCGAGCCGAGCGCCTCCGTTTTTACGAGCACGCCGTACAGGATCATCGACATTGCCAGGCTCAGCATGGCGAAGAAGATGTCGCGATAGCGCGCGAGCAAAAATCCGATTATCCAGGCAATCACTCCGGCCGAGACCGCGCCCACGATAATCATGAGAAACACGTCACGCACGCCCGCGTAGCGGGCGAGCAGCGCCACGCAATAGGCGCCTGTGGCGTAAAACAGTGCCTGTCCGAATGGCACGAGTCCGGCACGCCACAGGATGATAAGGCCGAGCACTACCAGCGCATTGGCAAATGCGATCGTCGCAAGCGATACAAGCCAGGCCGGGAGCAACGGGGCGACCGCGGCGGCGAGAAGGAAGGCAAGACCACCCAATAAATCGCCGCGGGACATTGTGTTCAGATCTTCCGGGGGGCCGCGCGCGTGAAAAGCCCGTATGGCCGGAACACGAGCACCAGTGCCATCACCGCATAGATCACGAAGAGCTCAAGCTGGGGGAACAGGTGGACGGCCGCAGCGCGCGCAAGTCCGACGATGAGCGCGCCAACGAGCGCGCCCTCGACCGAGCCCATGCCGCCTGTTGCTACCACTGCGAAGGCGAGCACGATCACCTCCACACCGATCCCGAGCGTCACCGAAATTTTCGGTGCCATTACCGCACCGCCGATGGTGCCGAGGATAGCGCCAATCACGAACGTGACGGTGAACACGACCGTCACGTTGATGCCGAACGCAGCCGCGGTTTCGCGATCGTAGATCACGACGGTAAGCAAGCGTCCGTAACGGGTGTGCTTGAGAGCCCAATAAGTCACTACGGCGAGGAATGTCGCCAGCAGGACCAGAAGGATGTCGTAATTGGACAGCACGAGCTCGCCGAGCTCGATGCTGCCGGCCGCCACCATCGGCTGGTAGGCCGCATAAGACTGAGGCCCCCAGATCAGCACAATGACGTCTTCCAGGATCAGAAAGGCCGCGTAGGTGACCAGCACGACAATGACCTCGTCCCTGCCGTAAACGAGGCGCAGGACGCCGCGCTCGAGCACGAGGCCCAGGATGAAACCGATGCCAATGGCGACGAGCAGCATGAGCAGGAACCCGCCCGCATCGGGCAGCCCGCGATCGTAATAAATGCCTACCG
>DATCJI010000131.1:0-13548 GCA_036562835.1 Xanthobacteraceae bacterium
CTGCACGCCTTTCTCGTTGGCGGCGATCTGCGCCTTCAGATCGTTGACGTTCTGCAGTGGATTGCGCGCCGGATATTTGGCACCGCAAAGGAGCTCGTAGAGCGCCTGCTCGCGAAAGCGGCCGCGCTCGACAAGTCTAAAATTGTCGATGTAGACGCCTTCCTGCTCAATAGTCGTGGCATGGGGAGACATCGAGCCGGGCGATATGCCTCCCACGTCCGCGTGGTGCCCGCGCGAGGCTACCCAGAACAGGATATCGCGCTGGGCACGGTCGAACACCGGCGTGCACACAGTGATGTCGGGCAGATGCGTGCCGCCGTTGTACGGGGCATTGATGGCATAGACATCGCCGGGCGCGATGCTGCCCTCGTTCTCGCGGATGATGCTTTCCACCGCGCGATCCATCGAGCCGAGATGCACCGGCACATGCGGCGCGTTCGCGACGAGCGTGCCGTCAGCGGCAAAGATGGCGCAGGAGAAATCGAGCCGCTCCTTGATGTTCACCGAATAGGCGGTGTTCTGCAAGGCCACGCCCATCTGCTCGGCAACCGACATGAACAGGTTGTTGAAGATCTCGAGCATCACCGGATCCGCATCCGTGCCGATGGCGTGCGTGCGGCGCATCTCGACCACGCGCTCGAGCACCAGATGGTTCCTGGCCGTGATGGTTGCCTGCCAGCCCTCTTCGATCACGACGGTCTGATGCGGCTCGATGATGATTGCCGGACCCGCTACCGCATGTCCGGGCAACAGCCCGTCGCGCAAGAAGATCGCGGCGTCGTGCCATGCCCCGTTACTGTAAAATCGCGCCTTGCGCGCGGCCGACGGTACGGGCGCGCTGCTTTCGGGCGAAGCGGGCTCGCTGAATTTCGCGCCGCCGCCGATTGCTTCGATGGAAACGGCCTCGACGACGAGCTCCTTCGCCTTGTCAATGAACCCAAAGCGCGCCTGGTGCGCGGCCTCGAAAGCGGATTTCAGCTCGGGCAGGGAGGCGAACCGTTCCGTGCCAGCGGGCACGTGGGCAAACGACAATACCGGAAGCGCCGTATCCGTTCCGGCATAGCGGATGTGAGCATGCCCGTGCACCGCGATCGCCTTTTCAGAGACGCCCTGACCGGCCACCTCCTGTTTGCTCTCGTTGCTCAATCGTTGCGTGCTTTCGCGAATGGCGCCCAGTGCGGTTTCCCCGAACGGCTCCTCGATTGCGCGCTGGCGCGTGGCGCGCACATCGGCGAGGCCCATGCCGTACGCGGAGAGCAAGGACGACAACGGGTGAATGAGCACCTTGGTCATGCCGAGTGCGTCGGCAACAAGGCATGCATGCTGGCCCCCGGCGCCGCCGAAGCAGTTGAGCACGTAACGTGTGACGTCATAGCCGCGCTGCACGGAGATTTTCTTGATCGCGTTCGCCATGTTCTCGACCGCGATCTTGATGAATCCGTCGGCTACCTGCTCGGGCTCGCGGCCATCGCCGATTTCTTTCCCAAGCTGCGTGAATGCGCCGTGCACCGCCTCGTAGTCGAGGGGTAGGTCCTGCGCGGGCCCGAAAATTTTGGGAAAAAAATCGGGAATAAGCTTCCCGACCATGACGTTGGCGTCAGTCACCGCAAGCGGGCCTCCGCGCCGATAGCACTTCGGCCCCGGATTGGCGCCCGCGCTGTCGGGGCCGACGCGAAATCGGGCGCCGTCGAAATGCAGGATCGAGCCGCCGCCGGCAGCGACCGTGTGGATGAGCATCATGGGCGAGCGCATGCGCACGCCCGCCACTTCCGCTTCGAACGTGCGCTCGTACTCGCCGTCGAAATGCGACACGTCAGTGGACGTGCCGCCCATATCGAATCCTATGAGGCGATCGAAACCGGCCTGGCGTCCGGTCTCGGCCATGCCCACGACCCCTCCCGCGGGGCCGGACAGAATCGCATCCTTGCCCTGGAACAGATCAGCGCTTGTGAGCCCGCCCGATGACATCATGAACATCAGCGGCACGGAATTCCGTGTCGATGATGCACCGGGGGCAACGTCTATTTGTTTAGCGACCTGCGCGACGTAGCGGCGGATCACCGGCGAGAGATACGCATCCACGACTGTCGTGTCGCCGCGCCCGACGAGCTTGATCAGCGGCGAGACTTCGTGGCTGACCGAGACCTGCGCAAAGCCCAGCTTGCGCGCGAGCGTGCCTACACGCTTCTCATGCTCGGGGTAGCGATAGGCGTGCATGAAGAGAATGGCCGCGGCCTTGATGCCGCGCCCCAGCGCGTTCCTGAGTGCGGCGTCGACTGCGTCAGTGTCGAGCGCCTGTTCGATGTTGCCGTCCGCGCGCACGCGTTCATCGACTTCAATTACTTCTTCGAACACCACCTCCGGCTTGACAATCTGGCGGGCGAAGATCTTTGGCCGTGCCTGATAACCGATCTGCAGCGCGTCGCGAAAACCCCTGGTGGTTACCAGAACCGTGCGCTCGCCTTTGCGCTCGAGGAGAGCGTTCGTCGCAACTGTGGTGCCCATTTTCACCGCGCCGATGCTTTCGTGCGGAATGGGGCTGTGCGGTGCGAGTCCCAGGAGGTCGCGCATGCCCTGAACCGCAGCGTCCGGGTAGGCGTGGTGCTCAGAAAGAAGCTTGTGCGCGACCAGCGTGCCATCGGGCTTCCGTCCGATCACGTCCGTGAAGGTACCGCCCCGGTCGATCCAAAAATCCCACTTGCCCGCCGCAGCTCCTGTCATGCTGACGGTTTATCGCAAATTGAACCCGTGGAGTCTTCGCTGCAAAGATGGCGGGGCTCGGCAAGTTGTCCTGCCGAGCCCCTCAATGCATCAGCCGGCCTGTAAGCCGGGTTCTGTAGGGCAAGGGGTTAGCCTTGCGTGGCGGCCATTCCTCTGCGACGCCGATTGCTCGGCGCCTTGAGCAACCCACCCGGACGGCCGGATCCGGACATCAATCCCGGGCGCGACCTGCGCGCCCGTGCGCCGTCCCTATTCGGTCTTGCTCCCGGTGGGGTTTACCGTGCCGCCTGCGTTGCCGCAGGCGCGGTGCGCTCTTACCGCACCGTTTCACCCTTACCGCACCCGAAGCGGGCACGGCGGTCTGTTCTCTGTGGCACTTTCCCTAGGCTTGCGCCCGCCGGACGTTATCCGGCACCGCATGTCCATGGAGCCCGGACTTTCCTCCCGCACCGCCTTTCGGCTTTCGGTGACGAGCGGCCGCCCGGCCGACTGACTCTCCTTTGATGGGAAGCGCACGTGCGCGCGTCAAGACCTCGACCCACGCATGAGCGGATAAGATCAGCTGGTCTCGACCGGCTTCAGCTTTTCTTCGCGAAGCGCGAGCAGCGCCTTGAGCGTTTCGCTGGTGGAAGCATCCACCACCCCGTCAACTCGCGCCGGCCTGAAATGACGTTGAAACGCGGCAACCGCGTCACGCGTCGTGCCATCGAGATAGCCGGTCGAGCCGACCGCATAGCCATAGCGGGCGAGCAATCGCTGCATCTCATCCACGACCGCGTGAGTTTCTCCAAGAACGAAAATGGGCCCGTGCTGCACGATCGGAACGGGCTTCACCCAGAGCCCAATTCCCGAATCCGCCAGCACTCTCCACGGAAACTTCTCGCCTGGGTCCTGCTTGCGCATCGGCGCCACATCAGAGTGCCCAAGCACGCGGTCCGGTGGAATGCTGTGGCGCGTACCGATGCTGCGACACAACGCGGTCACCGCCGCGATTTGCCGTCTGGGAAAATCGGGATAGCCCTGCTCGTGTCCAGGATTGGCGATCTCGATCCCGATCGAGCACGAATTGATGTCGGTTTCACCGGCCCAGGAGGAGGAGCCGGCGTGCCAGGCGCGGCGGGATTCCGCCACCAGCTGAACGATGTGCCCGTCCTGGAGCACCACATAATGTGCCGATACTTCAGAGTTCGGGCTGCACAGGTGCCGAAGAGCGCCCTCATTGTCCCGCATCCCGGTGTAATGCAGGACGATCATATTGGGTGAGGCGTTATTCTTGCGCTCGTTGTGATTGGGGGAGGCCCTCACCTCGCTGACCACGACGGAATCGGGACGCAGATCAGCCACAAGCGCAACCATGTGCAATGCACTCGAAGGACTCTGCGCACACCCTTATGCGAGCAGGTTTCTTCTTGCAAGCGCGCCAAAAAAGGCGCCGGACGGGAATTTCCCGTCCGGCGCGCAACTACATCTTACGCAACTCTATGCGACGAGCTTGCTAACGCGGAGGGGCTGCGGGCGCGATGGGCCGCGGAGCTGGCGCCATTCCGGTCGTCGGCGAGGGTGCAGCCGGCCGCTCCGTATGCGCCACGCGATAGTACTGGAAGTCGGGCGCAGCCTTCAGCTGGTCCTTCGTCCAGGAAACCTTCAGCTTCACGCGCGTCGGGTCGTTATCAGCGTTAGCCGCGTTGTTATTCGCGCTGGTGCCGGTTGTGGCGCTGGGCGTCCCATTATGGGCCGAAGGCGCCGTGTTCATGCCGGTGCTGTAGGGAACAACCTGGAATGCGTGCAGGTCGATAGCGACGTTCTTCTCGCCGATGCCAAGGAAGCCGCCCACACCGACGACGAGCGCGTGCACCTTACCCTGTTTGTCAAAAATGACGTCGTTAACATCGCCGACTTTGGCGTTGTCCGGACCAAGGACGTTGGTCCCTTTGAATTTCGAGAATGCCCACTGATCCGCAGTTTGCGCCTGCAGGAAGTGCGGGCCATTCATCTGAGCGGTCTCGCTCGCAGCAGGCTGATTGGCCGATTGGCTTGCGGGCGGGTTTGCCTGGGCCACGGCGCCCGAAATCATGAGCGCGCCGATAGCGGCAGAAGTCATGAAAGTCCTGAGCATTTAGGGCCTCCGATAATGGTCGGGGTTGATGGATAGGCCCGTCTGGAACGCAGGCACATCGGGCCTTCTCTAGGGAAAGAACGCTGCAATGTCGGGCGCTGTTCCGTGGAACTGAGTGCCGGGGAACCCGCGTGCACCATTCCTTAAGCGCAAAGGCCGTTAATACCGATCTGATTTTCCTCAGGAATGCCCGAACGGGCGGGCTTTTGGCGTTGACCGCCCATTCAATCCCATGGTAACCCAGGAAATCCCAATCAAGTTCTGCGGGCCCGTTGAGGCCAACGGCCCCGGCACAGAGCGTGACTTCAATGTTTCGGCCGTGGGGGAGGGCGGTCATGGACCGGTTTGTCTCCCACTACACAATGCCCCTCGACTCCAAGGGCCGGGTGTCCATTCCGGCGCCGTTCCGGGCCGTTCTGGTCCGCGACGGCTTCGAAGGCCTTTACTGCTACCCGACGCTCGACCGTCCTGCCCTCGATGCGGGAGGCAATGCGCTCCTCGAAGAGATCGAGGTACTGATCGGGCGCTTTCCACCCTATTCCGAGGAACGGGAGCAATTTTCCGCGGCGCTTTATGGAACGAGCGAAGTGCTCAAGGTGGACGGAGAAGGCCGCACCGTTCTCACCGAGCCTTTGAAGCGGCATGCGGGGATCAAGAACGAGGCCACGTTCACCGGTCTCGGCCACAAGTTTCAGATCTGGGAGCCCGAACGCTTTCGCGCGGAACTCGCGGAGGCCACCGAGAAGGTCCGTGCGCTCAAGCGGCAATTGGGCTCCCGGGTAGCGGCGGAAGATCCGCACGGAGCACGGGATTGATGACGGGCAGCGGCAGCACTCGTGCTGTCGCTGGCGGACTGGCTCGTCACACTCCCGTGCTCGGACGCCGCGCCGTCGAGCTCCTCGATGTGCGCGCCGGCGGCATCTATGTCGATGCCACCTTCGGCGGCGGTGGGTACTCCCGTCTTATTTTAGAGGCTGCTGATTGCACGGTCATCGGAATCGACCGCGACCAAACGGCAATTGCGCTTGGGGCCGACCTCGTACAATCCGCGCATGGCCGCCTCACTCTGGTGCAAGGACGGTTCTCGCAGCTGCATGAGATCGCGCACGGCCTGGGCCACGAGCAGATCGCCGGCGTCGTGCTCGATCTCGGCGTTTCGTCGATGCAGCTGGATGTTCCCGAGCGCGGCTTCTCATTTCGCCATGATGGGCCGCTCGACATGCGCATGGGTGGAGAAGGGCCCAGCGCTGCCGATGTGGTCGCTTCCGCACCGGAGCACGTGCTTGCCAATATTATCGGCACTCTCGGCGAGGAGCGGCGCGCGCGTGCCATCGCGCGCGCCGTCGTTGCTGCGCGAAGCCGCGCGCCCATTCGCAGCACACGGGCGCTTGCGGAAATTGTCGAGCGCGTGGTGCACGGCAGGCCGGGGATGATCCACCCGGCGACGCGCACGTTTCAGGCGCTGCGCACGTTCGTCAACGAAGAGCTTGCAGAGCTAGCTGCCGCCCTCGTCGCAGCAGAAACGGTGCTCCGCCCCGGCGGCCGACTCGTGGTTGTGGCGTTTCACTCCCTCGAAGATCGGCTGGTGAAGCAGTTCCTGCGCCAGCGCAGTGGAGGAGCGACGGTCTCCCGCCATGTTGCGCAAATTGCGCAGGACGCGCCGACGTTCCGCGTGCTCACGAAACGCGCCATCGTGCCGGACGCTGCTGAGGTCGAAAACAATCCGCGCGCCCGTTCGGCGAAGCTGCGTGCCGCCGAGCGCACGGAAGCGCGCCCGTTTCCCGGTTCCGCAAGCACGCTCCTTCCGGCGTTGCCGCCGCTTTCGGGCATTATTCGATGATGCGGCTTCTCAACATCGGCGTGATCACTGCGCTGCTGCTCGCTGCGGGCGATGTCTACAAGATAAAATTTGATTCCACGCGCCAGGTGCAGCGCCTTGCGAAGCTGCGCATGGACATCTCGCGCGAGCAGGATGCAATCGCTGCACTGCGCGCCGAATGGGCAAAGCTCGACAATCCGGGTCGCATTCAGGACCTCGCGAAGCGGCATCTGGCCCTGAAGCCGCTCGAACCGCGCCAATTCGACAAGCTCGACTCCTTGCCGCCGCGGCCTGCCGATGCCGCACCTGTGGACGAGGCTGATCCAATCGGAATGATGATCGCCAGTCCCAATCTACTCGACAACACCGGCTCCGTGCCTGAGAAGCGGTGAAGCGGATGCATCCGCCCGCAGATGCCATTCCGCATGCGGTCAGGGGCGATTCACCCCGCGAAACAACGCGCTTGCGGGCTCGCCGATGGAAACTGCGGCTCCTCTACGGCGAAAACGTAGAGCCGAGGCGCAAGACGCGCACGCGCATCGGCCTTGTGATGGTCGTCTTTGCGGGTCTGTTTTGCGTAATTGCCGCGCGGCTCGTGATGTTTGCGGTCAGTCCGGAAAGTCATTCGGGCAGGCGTTTCCATGGTCAGGAGGCCATGGGAACGGCACGTCCGGACATTGTCGACCGTAACGGCGAAGTGCTCGCCACGGATGTGCGCACGCCGTCGTTGTTTGCCGAGCCGCATCGCATCATCGATGTGGACGAGGCCTCCGAATTGCTCACCGCTGTGATGCCGGAAATCGATGCGGCGGAGCTGCGCGAGCGGCTTGCTTCCAAGCGGCGGTTTGTGTGGCTGCGGCGCGAGATCACGCGCAAGCAGCGGCAGGATATTTATCGCCTTGGCCTTCCGGGCATCGGTTTCCTGCCTGAGAACAAGCGGGTGTATCCGAACGGCGCGGAGGTCTCGCATGTCATCGGACACGTGAACATCGATAACCAGGGACTTGCGGGTATCGAGAAATGGCTCGACGGCCGCGGCCTTGCTGATTTGCACCTCGCCGGACTTGCAACCGAGCGGCTGCAGATGCCGGTCGAGCTTGCGCTCGACCTGCGCGTGCAGCACGCGTTGCGCGACGAGCTCATTGCCGCGCGCGAGAAGTTCAAGGCCATCGCGGCCGCAGGGCTGCTGATAGATGTGCGCACGGGCGAGATCATCGCCATGGTGTCGGAGCCGGACTACGATCCAAACAACCCGCGGCAAGCGCTCGATCCGACCCGCATCAACCGGCTCACCACCGGCGTTTTCGAGATGGGCTCAACGTTCAAGGCCTTAACCCTCGCGATGGCGCTCGATTCCGGCAAGGTGAGCTTGAAATCGGCATTCGATGCACGTTTCCCGCTGCAGTACGGCAAGTTCACCATCCATGACTATCACGCCCAGAACCGCATCCTTAGTGTGCCTGAGATCTTCACCTATTCATCCAATATCGGCACCGCGCGCATGGCGCTGAGCATCGGGGTCGAGAACCACAAGGCCTTCTTGAAGAAGATGGGTCAGCTCGACCGCTTGCGCACCGAGCTGCCGGAAAGCGCCGAGCCGCTCGTCCCCAAGCGCTGGGTCGAGCTCAATACGGTGACGATCGCATTCGGCCATGGACTTTCGGTCGCTCCGCTGCAGGCCATGATGGCCGTCGGCGCCCTCGTAAACGGCGGCATGCTCATTCCGCCGACATTTCTCAAGCGCACGGAAGCGGAAGCGCTCGCGCTGGCCAGGCGGGTTGTCAAGCCGGAGACGAGCGAGAAGATGCGCTATCTCATGCGGCTCAACGTGGAGAAGGGGACCGCCACGCGCGCTGACGTGAAAGGCTATTACGTGGGAGGGAAAACAGGCACCTCCGAGAAGGTGGTCGGCGGCCGCTACTCAAAAACGAAGGTTCTCACGACGTTTACGGCCGTGCTTCCGGCTGACCAGCCGCGCTATGCGCTGCTCATCTTGCTCGACGAGCCGCAAGCGACATCCGAAACGCACGGCTTCGCGACATCGGGGTGGAACGCCGTCCCCATCGGGGGCTCGGTGATCGCCCGCATTGCCCCACTGCTCGGGCTTGAGCCGCGCTATGATCTCGCCCCGTCTGACAAGCTCATTCTCGCCAGTGCCGGCGCGCAATCCGCCCCCGCGGAACACACCGGAAGCATCCCGCAGCGCAAGCGCGCCCCCCATCCAGTTGCACCGGCCATCGAGCAGTTCATGCCCCGAGCGAAGCTCGAAGAGAGCGGGACCTGGGCATCGCCCAGATGAGAGCTGCAGATTTGTAGGGCCAAAGGCGTGCTCTTGCACGTCCCGCCCGGGCGGCTCTATCAACAGCCCGCATCCGCGTGGGCACGGCGCGCGCATTTCGTCCGCGCCTCATGATTGATAACGCGGCCCTGCCCACCCTATGGGCACCTGATGCACAGCTGGCGTGGCGGCATGAAACTCACAGAATTTCTGCATCGTTTGCTGCAGCAGCTGCCAGGAGCTGAGGTCAGCGGACAAGTCGCGGCAGGCGACGTCCTCGGCGTCACCAGCGACAGTCGGGGTGTGAAGCCCGGTTATTTATTTGTTGCCATCACCGGGACGAAGCTCGATGGTTTACGCTTTGTGGCCGAGGCGGTTGTCACCGGCGCTATGGCGGTCATCGCAGAAAGGATTCCGTCAGAGCCATTTCCGTCAAATATCTCAATGATCAAGGTGCCGAATGCGCGGCGCGCTTTGGCGCTCGCGGCGGCGCAGTTTTACCCGCGCCAGCCAGCAACGATTGCGGCAGTTACGGGCACCAGCGGCAAGACCTCCGTCGCCGCATTCACGCGCCAAATCTGGGACACGCTCGGCGCGCAAGCTGCAAGCATCGGCACTGTCGGTCTGGTTTCGCCAAACCACGAGCAGTACGGCTCGCTCACAACGCCCGATCCGGTCGTGCTGCACCGTTCTCTCGAACAACTCGCCGATGAAGGTGTGACGCATCTTGCAATCGAAGCTTCCTCGCATGGACTTGATCAGCATCGTCTCGACGGATTGCGCATCTGCGCCGCAGCGTTTACGAATCTCAGCCGCGACCACCTCGACTATCATCCCGACGTCGAATCGTATCTGGCTGCCAAGCTGCGGCTTTTCAGCGAGCTCGTGCTCCCCGACGGCGCTGCCGTCATCAACGCCGACGCGGCACAGGCCGATGCGGTGATTGAAGCGGCGCGGCGCCGGTGCCTGCGGATCCTCACCGTCGGCGCCCGGGGCGACGCCATTCGTCTTCGCGACAGCAAGCCGGATGGATTTTCGCAGGTGATCACGGTTGTGCACGCCGGCGAGGAGCACAAGGCTCGTTTGCCGCTGCCCGGCTTGTTTCAGATCGAGAACGCGCTGATCGCGGCCGGTCTTGCCATCGCGACTGGCAGCGAACCGGACGCTGTTTTCGGCGCGCTCGCGCATCTCAAGGGAGCCAAAGGCCGGCTCGAGCTTGTAGGCGAACGCGCCGGGGCGTCGATCTTCGTCGATTACGCACACAAGCCGGACGCGCTCGCGAAGGCTCTTTCCGCGCTGCGGCCCTATACGACCAGTCAACTCACGGTCGTTTTTGGCTGCGGCGGTGATCGTGACCCCGGCAAGCGGCCGATGATGGGGGCCGTGGCGGCGGAACTCGCGGATCGTGTCGTCGTCACCGATGACAATCCGCGCAGTGAAGATCCCGCTAGCATTCGCGCGGAAATCCTCAAAAGTTCGCCGGGAGCGGTCGAAATCCCGAACCGGCGGGAAGCAATCGCGACATCCATTTCCCAGCTACGGACGGGCGATGTGCTGCTGATCGCGGGCAAGGGCCACGAAACCGGCCAAATCATCGGCAAGCACGTGTTGCCTTTCAGCGACCATGAAGCCGTCGCCGCCGCCCTCGCCGGAAATGCCAATGAACAATGAACCGCTTTGGACGGTGCAGGCCATGGCCGCGGCCATGGATGCGCAGCCGCGCGGACCGCTAACGGGCGCGGTCCAGGGCGTTTCCATTGATAGCCGCACGCTTGTCCGCGGCGAAGCATTCTTCGCCATCAGGGGCGACAAGCACGACGGTCATGATTTCGTGCATGCGGCGCTCGAGGCCGGCGCCGCATTGGCGGTCATCGCTGGCGAGCGCGCAACGGATTTCAGCCAGGATCTGCCGCTGCTCCTCGTCGGTGAGGTGCTCGACTGCATGCGTGCGCTGGCGCGGCAAGCGCGCGCGCGCACGAGCGCGCGCATCGTCGCGGTGACAGGCTCCGTGGGGAAGACCGGCACCAAAGAGGCCTTGCGTCTGGCGCTCGCGGCACAAGGCGCAACGCACGCCTCCCTGGCTTCCTACAACAATCATTGGGGCGTGCCCCTCTCGCTTTGCCGGTGTCCCGCCGCGGCTCGCTTCGCCATCTTTGAAATCGGCATGAATCATGCGGGGGAGATCGAGCCGTTGACACGGCTCGTGCGCCCGCATGTGGCAATCATCACCGCGATCGCGCCGGTACATCTCGAATTCTTCGCCTCGATCGAGGCCATCGCGGATGCGAAGTCCGAAATTTTTGCGGGTCTCGAACCGGGCGGTACGGCTGTTCTCAACGGCGACAGTCCCCAGTTTGGCCGGCTCGAGCAGAACGCGATTAGGGCAGGTGTGGGCCGAGTGGTCCGCTTTGGCGAACAGCCCTCAGCTGATGCACGCCTCCTCGAGTGGCGGTCACATGGAGAAGGCTCACAGGTGCGCGCGCGCATTTTCGGCCGCGAGCTTGGCTATGTGCTCGGCGCGCCCGGCCGGCACGTGGCTCTCAACTCGCTCGCGGTGCTTGCCGCGGCCACCTGCGTTGGTGCCGACATCGATGCGGCCGCGGACGCACTCTCGGATCTGCGCTCCATGCGCGGTCGGGGAGGGTGCCTGACCGTCGCCGTCGAGGATGGCACGATCATGGTGGTCGACGAGAGCTACAACGCCAACCCGGCATCCATGCGCGCGGCCCTGGCGCTGCTTGGTGAGCGAAAGCCGTCGCCCCGAGGCCGCCGTATTGCGGTGCTCGGTGACATGCTGGAACTCGGGACGAATGGACCCGAGCTCCACCGTGAGCTTGCGAATGAGATCGTGACCGACGGCGTCGATGTGGTTTTCTGCTGCGGACCGCTGATGCGAGCCCTTTGGGAGGCGCTTCCTGCGAGCCGCCGCGGATCGTATGCGCCGAGCGCGTCGGAGCTCGCGCCCCATGTGCTTGCTGCGGCTCGGGGCGGTGATATCGTGATGATCAAGGGATCCCTCGGTTCCTGCATGGGAACTATCGTAAAAGCGCTCGAGAGCCATTTTCAGCGCGCTCCGCTGCCCGCCGTGCCGTGATGTACGGCTAACGCATGCTCTACTATCTCTCTGCCTTCTCGCATGAGATCGGGCCACTGAACGTCCTGCGCTACATCACATTTCGCACCGGCGGGGCGATGATCACGGCGCTGATGTTCGTGTTTCTGTTTGGCCCGCGCATCATCGGCTATCTCCGCATTGCCCAGGGCAAGGGCCAGCCCATTCGCAGCGATGGCCCGCAATCGCATCTCGTGACCAAGCGGGGCACGCCTACCATGGGCGGCCTCATGATGCTGTGCGGAATCGTGGTTGCGACGGTGTTATGGGCCAATCCGGCGAACCGCTACGTCTGGGTCGTGCTCGGTGTCACCCTCACCTTTGGCGCCATCGGCTTCTATGACGATTATCTGAAAGTCACGAAGCAAACCCACGCCGGCTTTTCGGGCCGAAATCGCATCATCGCAGAGGCGGTGATTGCGGCGGTTGCGTGTTACTTCATTGCCTCGCTGGGGCCGCAACCATTCGCAAGCTCGCTGACATTTCCGTTCTTCAAGGAACTGGTCTTCCCGCTTGGATGGTTCTTCATTGTGTTCGGCGCCTTCATCATCGTGGGCGCGGGCAACGCCGTGAACCTCACCGACGGGCTCGATGGATTGGCAACGGTGCCGGTCATCATTGTCGCCATGAGCTTCGGGGTCGTCTCCTATCTCGCGGGCAATTCTTTTTTCGCCCAATATCTCAACATCCATTACGTGGCCGGAACGGGAGAGCTTGCGGTGGTCTGCGGCGCCGTCATCGGCGCGGGTCTCGGCTTTCTCTGGTTCAACGCGCCGCCTGCCTCGATTTTCATGGGCGACACCGGCTCGCTCGCGCTCGGCGGTCTCATCGGCACCATCGCAGTTGCCACGAAGCACGAGATCGTGCTGGCCGTGGTCGGAGGGCTGTTCGTGCTGGAAGCGGTTTCGGTAATCGTGCAGGTCGTCTCCTACAAGCTCACGGGCAAGCGCGTGTTCCGCATGGCCCCGATCCATCATCATTTCGAGCAGCTGGGCTGGACCGAGCCGCAGATCGTGATCCGGTTCTGGATTGTCTCGGTCGTGCTGGCGCTGGCCGGGCTCTCGACGCTGAAATTGCGGTAGCCCCCATTGAGGCTGTTCGTCATTGCCGGGCTCGCCCCGGCAATCCATCTTCTTGCGGAAAAAGCGATCGATGCGCGCGTATCGCAGACAAGTTTACGCACTCTGCGCAAGCTTGACTGTGCCCCCGCGCATGGCAATGACAAGGCGCGTCCGTGATTCCGATTACGACCTTTGCGGGCAAGCGCGTCGCCATTTTCGGCCTGGGGAGCTCGGGTCTGGCGAGCGCGAATGCGCTTCTTGCCGGCGGCGCCGATGTGGTTGCCTGGGACGATAACGCTAAAACGATCGCCAAGGCGCACGCCGCCGGAGTGCCGACCATCGATCTGAACGGGCTCGATTGGTCAACAATTTCTGCCCTTGTTCTCGCGCCGGGCGTTCCGCTTACGCACCCGGCTCCACATTGGAGCGTGGGCCTCGCGC
>DATCJI010000143.1:0-3881 GCA_036562835.1 Xanthobacteraceae bacterium
GTCAACGCGGGAACGAGACGCAGCTTTTCTTTTATACACGGCATGTCGCCGGCGTGGGGAATGCCATAATCCATAAACGAGCCGGTGATGAGCTGGCCGCTTTCACTATCATAGATCGCCTGCTCCCATAGCGCCTGTCCCAAACCCTGCGCGACCGAGCCGTGGACCTGGCCTTCCACGATCATGCGATTGAGCGCATTGCCGCAATCGTCCACCGCAACATAGTTCGTGAGCTCCACCTTGCCGCTTGCAGGATCGATTTCCACTTCGGCGATGTGACAGCCGTTTGGAAATGTCAGCGGCGTCTCCGCATTGCCCTTCGTATCCAGATCCTCGGCTATTTCGCCGCGCTGCTTCATCTCTTTCCCGCGCGCCGCGAGTTCGAACAGCGAGATGCTGCGGTCCGTGCCGACCACATTGAAACGACCTTGACTGTATTCGATGTCAGGCTCCGCGGCTTCGAGGGCAGTGGCTGCGATCGCCTTGCCTTTGTGCAGCATGACGTCGACGAGCTTGAGCATGGTATGGCTCACCACCATGGCGGCCCGCGAGCCGACCGACGCATAGCCCGCGAGCTCGAGCGCCGAATCTCCGTGGCAATGCTCGATCTGCGTGGGGGAAATACCCAGCCGGTCCGCCAGCAGCAGTGCGAACGTGGTCGCATGCCCTTGGCCCGTCGACTGCACATTAAGCCCGAGCAGGAGCTTTTCACCGCCAGGAAAACTGAGCGAGGCGGCCTCCAGCGGCGACGCGCCCGAATGCTCGAGCATGCAGGAGATGCCCAGCCCGCGATATTTTCCGCGCTTGGCGGATGCGCGCTTGCGCTGCTTGAGCTGATTGTAGTCGGCGAGCGCCAGCGCGTCCTCGAGCAGCGGCTCGAACTCACCGCTGTCGATCGTGGTCCCTACCGCTGTCTTGTACGGCATTGCGGACGGCTTGATGAAATTACGCCGACGCAGCGTTATGGGATCGATGCCGGCGACGCGCGCCGCTTCCTCGACGACGCGCTCGACCAGATAGTTCGCCTCGGGCCGGCCGGCACCGCGATAAGGCGCGGTCGGCGTGGTGTTGGTGAACACACACTGCACGCCGAGGTCGACGAGCGGAATGTCGTACATGCACGGCAGGCAGCGCGAAAAATTGAAGATCTGAATATGTGCGCCCACCGGCCCCAAATAGGCCCCCATGTTTGCGACATGCCGGATGCGCAGCGCAAGAAACTTGCCGCGAGAGTCCAACGCGAGCTCGGCCTCGTCATAGCTGTCGCGCGCATGATTATCGCTGAGGAATGCCTCTGCGCGAGTTGACATCCAATGCACCGGCCGGCCGATTTTTCGCGCTGCTGCGCAGATCGCCGCATATTCGGGATAGGGGCCGGTCTTGAGTCCGAACGCGCCCCCTACATCCTCAGTCACCACGTGCAGCCGCTCGTTTGGAATGCCCAGCACCGTGGCCATTCCATCGCGCAGCACGCGAGCGCTTTGCGAGCAGCAGCGCAGGAAATAGCTGTCCGCCGCTTTGTCATAGCTGGCTGTGGCGCCGCGCGGCTCCATGGACGCCACCATGATTCTCTGCTGCACGGCGGAGACGCGTGCGACATGTGCGGCAGACGCAAAGGCGCGATCGACCTCGCGCGTATTGGTCTCGAGATCAGCGGCCGGGCCGGGCCAGTCGACGGCGATGTTGCCCGGCGCCTCCGCCCATATCTGCGGCGCGTCGTCACGCAATGCGGCACGCACGTCGATTACGGGCGCGCGCTCTGCATACTCCACCGAGATGAGCTCAGCCGCATCCTGGGCGGCGGCCCATGTTTCAGCGATAACGAGCGCGACCGGCTCGCCCACGTGCCGCACGGTCGAGCCGGCGAGAGCCGGACGCGGGGGAACGATGAGCTTGGCGCCGTTGCGCCCGACAAGCGGCGGATGGTGCGATACATTGCCGACGCCTTCCACATCGACGCCCGTGAGCACGGCGACAACCCCGGGTGCAGAGCGTGCCGCTTCCACGTCGATCGAGCGAATGTCCGCAAACGCGTGCGGCGAGCGCAGAAAGAACCCGACTACCTGGCCCGGCATGGGCGCATCGGCCATGAAACGCCCGAGCCCGCGGACGAGAGCGTTGTCTTCCACCCGCGGCGTGGGGCGGCTTTCGACAGCTTTTGTATCCATTTCAGATTTCGGCAGAAGCTGCGCTCATGCGGCGGCGCGTTCCTCGTCCGGCTCGAGCGGAAGCCGCACGGCTTGCTTGCGCTTTGCAGAAAGATCGAGCGCCTTGGTCAGCATCAAGCGGTTGTGCGCCTCGGTCGCTGTGGCGGCCTGAGTAGGAACGCCGAGCGCGACCCGATTGAGCCAGGAGTCAGTCTCTTCCCGCATGGGCCCGCGCAATTCGCCGAGCGCCATGTCACCGGGCGGATAGCTGCCCATGAAATCCACGAGACGGCGCTGATCGGGCGCATAGCCTTCGTTCTGGGGCGAGGAGACGGCGAGCACGATGTCACGGTGGGTGTCGTCGATCGTGAGCACGCCGTCGGTGCCTGTGATGCCGACCTCAAGACTGTAAACCGCACCCGGCCAGGTGACGGGCAGCGCCCACGAAATATTGAGATGATAGACGCTGCCGTCCGAGAACATGATCATGCCGGCCGTGGCATCGATGCCCTGATACGCGGGCCCAAGCACCTTGTCGATTGAGCGCGCGTAGCATTCCACCGGCGTCTTCGCTTCCAGGTACCACATCACGATATCGAGCGCGTGCGTGCCTGAGATGACCATTGGTGAAATCGATTTCGGATCGTTTGTGCGCTTGTAGTTGTCGATGGCGACGAGCCGGTTCATGAACGCGCGCGAAGTGACCATGGTTACCTCGCCTAACGCGCCGGTACGCACCTTCTCCTTCGGCCCAAGCCATTTGCGACGGAAACGCTGCGTGTAACCGACGACCGCATCCAGCTTCGCCTCAGTGATGGCCTTGAGCACCCGCGCCGATTCGGAAAGCCCGGTCGCGAGTGGCTTCTCGATGAGCATGGGCACCCCGCGCTCGACCGCAGCCATGATCGGATCGACGTGCAGATGCTCGTCACTGGCGATGATTGCGCAGGTGACTTCCGGACGCTTGAGCAGCTCGCGGTGATCCTGGGTAACAAAATCGGCGCCGATCTTGTCGGCGACAAAGATTCCGCGGTTGTGATTTTTCTCAGCGATGCCGATCCATTGCACGGCTGGATGCCGCGCGGCGACCTCGCCACGAAACAAACCGACGCGGCCCGCGCCGACAATGGCGAGCCCAAGCGGCTTTGCCTGCTTTCTCATGCATTCGCCTCTGCCAGTTCAGCCACGGCGGAGAGCGATTCGTTCGAAAGCGGCAGATCGACGGGCTCATTGCGCTCGGCGGATAGATCCGCGGCCGTATATGTTTCCATCACCATGCGCGCGCTCTCGGGCGTAACCATGACCGGCTTGTCGCGGATGCACGCCTCGAGAAAATGAATCGTCTCGGGTCCCATCTGGCCGGCGAAGACATGGTCGACCTGCTCGCCCGGCATGGTCGACATGGGAAAGCGCGTGCCTTCGGACACCGTGTTGAGCCAATTGTCGCGATGGGTATCGTCGAGGATCAGCGCGCCCTCGGTGCCGGTGATCTCGACCCAGGTCGCGCAGTAGTTGGGATAGCTCGGCGGCAGGTTCCACCCGCCGCCAATGGTGACCAGCATGCCGTTGTCCATGGTGACGATCGACCACATGACGTCGTAAGAGCCGTTGATCGGCTGCATGAAGCCGTATGCGCCCTGCGAATAGACGCGCACGGGCTTTGCGGGCTCGAGCATCCAGAACACGAAATCGAGGTCGTGGGTGGATTCCATCACCACCGGCGAGAGTCGCACG
>DATCJI010000149.1:0-10191 GCA_036562835.1 Xanthobacteraceae bacterium
AGCCATGGGAAAAAGCACACCGCCGATCCAGGCGGAGCTCTGGCACGCCGCCGCGGCAAGTAGGGCGAGCAAGGCAAGAAGCAACCAGCTACGCCGGCGCGCCGCCTGCGCGATGACGAACATGGCCAGCACGGCGCTCGACGCTCCTGCGATGTGCTGAGGCGCCCAACCAGCTTGATAAAACCAGCCGCCGAGCCCCCAGGCGGGCAGAATGACGCGGTCCAGCACCTCACCGCCAAACGCGAGCGCAAGTAGCGGGCGCAGCGAACCCGAAACCGCGAACAGCAATGCCCAGCCAGCACTCGATGCGCGATGGCTCAACCAGGCCGCGAGCGCAGCCATGAGCATCAGCGCTGAAAAGGCCGTGAACCACGTGAGCGCCGCATCCGCTTCCCAGCCCGTGCTGCCCGGAAGGAGCGACAGCTCGGCGGCGCTGAAATGCCAGAGGTAGTAGTAGGCAAGGGGCGCTGGTTCGCCTGCGGCAGCAAAGAACGGATTTTGTGCAGGCAGTCCCCCGCGTGCAATCTGGTCGATGATCGCCACCTTCGCATGGTCGAAGATGGGTGTGGCGAGCGCGATGCCCTCCGGTGTTGTTTTCGGAATGAGGAGGGCTGCCGGCCCCAGCGCGATGATTGCGGCCGCGGCGTACGCCCAGACCGGCACATGCGCATCGCTTTCCTGCTTGGGAGCGCGCGCGTTCAGCAGCAGCAAGCTCGCGAGGAGCATGACCGCGCATGCGAGCGCCACGGAGGCAACCGAGAAGCCCATCAGCAGAAAGACCGGCAAGGCGGCGGCGCTCTGCAGTGCCCAGCCGAGCGCCGGCGCAATCGCCCACGCGAGCCGTCCCCCGATAATCTGGCGCGCAAAGGCAAGCCCGACGGCCGTGCAGTACACGGCCACCGCCAGAGCGCCGACGAAAACATGGACCAGCGATGGCATCAGCTCGTAGCCCGGATGGAGCGAAGCGACATCCGGGTAGATTGATCCCGGATTTCGCTGCGCTCAATCCGCGCTACAAAGGCCGGAATGACCGCATGAGGATTACAGGCTCCAGCGCAGGCCGCAATTGGCGCATGCGGAGGGAGGAGCGTCGGACAGAAGCGCGTCGCGGAACGACTGATACGCGGCCCCGTTCCAGATGTCGCGCAGCGACTGCTGGGTGGCATCGCCCAGCGTGTAGTTCTCATAACCGCGCTGGGAGAACGGCGCGATGCAGCAGGGCAGCGCGCGCCCGTTCGCGGTGATGTACATCACCGTCCACGGTCGCCGGCACAACGACCAGGGCGACGCATCATCGGCGCGCGCAAGGCTCGTGCCCGGCTCGCTCGCCGCGCCGGATGCGCTGAACGTGATCCCATATGTGCGAGCCAGCGCGGTTGCCTCTTCCAGATGAGCGGCATCGTCGCGTGTCATGCGGTCATAGAGCGCCTGGTCGGGCCGCGCGTGTCCGACAGGGCCCTCATCGAAAAACACGAGGCGCTGCAGGTATACCTCCCTGACACCGATCTCGGCGGCAAGCTTCACGAAGGCGGGCAGCTCGCACATGGTCTCTTTCAGGCCCGTGAGCCACGCGGATACGCGCGGACGATCAAAACCTTCGCATTCCTGCAGCGCCCGGAAGGCGCGCACGTTGCGCACAATGCGGTTGAAGTAATCCTTGCCGCGAATGCTGAGATAGGATTTCGCATTGGCGGCATCGAGCGACACGCGCAGCTCGTCGAGATCGGCCGTCACCAGCGCACGGCCGTTGCGCTCGTTGAGCACGGTGCCGTTGGTGTTGAACAGGACGTAGACGCCGCGATCTTTCAGATATCGTACCATCCTGGGCAGTGCCTTCACCAGCATGGGCTCACCCACGCCGTGCAGGACCGCGCGCTCGATCTCCGGTAGCTGATCTACAATTGATGTGAACAGCTCCCAGCTCATGTCGGCGGGAGGCTCGAGCTCCGCGTAGGTGCGCGGGCAGGTGGTGCAGAGGAGATTGCAGCGGTTCGTCGTCTCAAGATAGACGCAGACCGGTCCGCGCGCGGCGCGCGCATGCCGCGCGCCTTCGACACTCTCGAAATAGCGGCGCGGATTTATCCGAGGACTTGTCGCTGCCGTATGCACGGACCCTCCCTCGCGGGCGCTGCCGAGAAGACGACCGCGAGTTTACGATCGTTCAGCAATGCGCGGATGCGAGCCCTGGAATGTTCCGCCGCATAACGCTGCAGCCCGTCCATAAGGTCCATGCCGTCTGTGAATTCGGCAAAAAGCCGCTGCAGAGACGTTATATCGTCGACATCGTACCAGATCGGGAGTGTGTGCACGGGAAGGCCGATTTCGGCCGCGCGGGCAAGCGTCTGTTGCGCCACCTCCTCGGTGCTCCAGGCGATACCCTCGAACACGCGGCCATACGCGCGCTTCAGGCCGAGCAGATAATAGCCGCCGTCGCTCGAGGGGCCGAGCACCGCCCGATCACCGGGACGCGCGAGCGCCTCCGCGGCTTCGATCAGAAGCGAGGTCGGCAATGTCGGGCTGTCCGCGTTGACCACGACGGCGCTTTCATGCCCGCGCGCGAGCATCTCTTGGATCGTGCCATGCAGGCTGTCGCCGAAACACGCGTGCCATGCCTCGATCAACCCGAACGAGCCCGGCATGATGCTTTTGAAGAATGCCGCCGATTGCGCTCCCGGAGGTCCGTAGGCAGCATAGCCGCGGATGGGGACCCTCCTGCCCGCCGCAACGATGTTTGCGGCGGCATCCTGCAGAAAGGCTGTATTGAGCGCGGCCGCCTGCTCGAAGCTCAGCGGAGGGCAGAGGCGCGTCTTCGCGCGTCCGGCAATTGATGCCTTGGCCATGATGGCCATGCCGCAGCCAGGCAAAACTTGGGCACAGTGCGCGCGCTGCATGCGATTGGAGCCCCGCAGGCTGGTCCGGACCACAACACGCATGCGCCGGTTTTGTCGATGCGGCCCGGATCACATGTTCGTTGAAAGTCGGAAACTGTCATTCCGGGGCGTCGACGCAGGCAAGCTTGCGCAGCCTGCGTAATCTGGCTCCGCCCGAAGCGAAGCGGCGAAGCGGGAATCCATAATCACAGGCCAATGGGGGCTTCCGGTCCAATTCAACTTGGGGGTAAAGTGCCTCGATTCGCGCGTGCAATGGCGGGGTAGAGGCACCCGGTCATTCGCGGCGTCGCGGATCCGATGCGCCACACGGCGTGCCGGGAAAATGCGGCCATTGGGGCAAGCGGGAATGCCGGAGGCGATCCGGAGGACCGCGGAGAGCTTGGGGGCTCTTCCGCCACGCAGCGGATTCTGCGCAGCCGCTGCGAGCGTGCCCGCTTGTCTCATTGTCTTCGAATCGGCGCTGGCGCAGGAAATACCTCCTGCGGACGGAGCGGCGCTGGCCGCCTATCTTTCGGCGCTGATGCTGCTCGACCGGCATGAGGTCGCGGCGCTCGCGCTCACGCTGGGGATTCTTGCCTTCGCGGTCACGACCGCCATCCTGCTCGTGCGCACGCGGGGCCGGCTTGCGCAAACCAGCGCGGCCAAACACCAGGAAGCGGTCGCCGCCCGCGCCGCGATCGATCGTGCCTATGCGCTCCTGCTCTCCGACCCACAAATCCTGATTACCTGGCCGGCAGCCTCAGAGCAGCCTGAGATTCTGGGCGACCCGGCGATCATCGCGGGCGAGGCGAGCGTGCTCGCATTCGACGAGTGGCTCGCCGCCGAAACCGCGCGCGAGCTCGAGCGCTGCCTCGATGCCCTGCGCGCGCGGGGGGTGAGCTTCGCCATGACCCTCACCACGCGGGCCAACGCGCTGATCGAGGCCGAGGGTCAGGTCGTGGGCGGCTGTGCCATCCTGCGGTTGCGCGCGGTCAGCGGCATCAAATATCAGCTCACCGAGCTGACGCAGCGCTATCGGAAGCAGCTCGCCGAGAGCGCCGCGCTGCGGGCGCTCGTTGAGGCGGTGCCGGCGCCGGTCTGGTACCGCGACGACACGGGCGAGCTCGCGTTCGTCAATGAGGCCTATGTGCGCGCGGTCGACGCGAAGGACGCCGGGGATGCCGTCGAACGCGGCATCGAGCTCTTCGACCAGGCCGCGCGCGCAGAGCTCTCGCACGCGCAAGAGGCGGACACCGCCTGGCGCGGACGCCTTCCCGCCGTAATGGCTGGCCAGCGCCGCAGCCTCGATGTGATTACGGCGCCGGCGCCGCACGGCAGCGTCGGCATTGCCATCGACGCGAGCGAGGCGGAAATCATGCGCGCGGAGCTGCGGCGCATGCACGATGCGCAACGGCGCATCCTCGACCAGCTGGCGACCGGCGTTGCCATGTTCGGCTCGGATCAGCGGCTGACCTTCTATAACGCTGCCTATCGGGCGCTCTGGGACCTGGATGCCGATTTCCTCGATCAGCAGCCCATGGATGCGGCCGTGCTGGACCGGCTGCGTGCCGCGCGCAAGCTCCCCGACGAGCAGGATTTCCGCCACTGGAAGGGCGTGCTTCACGAGGCGTATCGGGCGGTCGAGGCAAAGGAGCACACCTGGCATCTGCCCGACGGCCGCACCATTCGCGTGGTTACCACGCCCAATCCGGAGGGCGGCGTCATCTATCTGTTCGACGACGTCACCGAAAGGCTTGATCTCGAGCGCCGCTTTGACGCGCTCATCCGCGTGCAGCGCGAGACGCTCGATAATCTCGTGGAAGCGGTCGCGGTGTTCGGCAGCGACGGGAAGCTGCGCCTGTTCAATCCTGTGTTTGCGACGCTGTGGCAGCTCGATCTGCCATTCTTAGATCAGCATCCACACATCAAAACCGTGAGCAGCGCGAGCGAGCGGCTCCATGCAGAGCATCCGGTATGGCAGCGCATGCGCGCGACGGTGACCGCGATCGACAACCGCGAGCCGGTGATCGGGCGCATCGAGCGCGCTGACGGCAATGTGGTCGACTGCGCCACCACTCCGCTGCCCGACGGCGCGACCCTCGTCACCTTCCAGGATGTCACCGATACGGTGAACGTCGAGCGCGCCTTGCGCGAGCGCAACGAGGCGCTCGAAGCCGCGGACAAGCTCAAGATCGATTTCGTGCATCACGTCTCCTACGAGCTCCGCTCCCCACTCACCAACATCATCGGCTTTGCGCATTTCCTCGGCGATCCTCTAATGGGGCCGCTCACCGACAAGCAGCGCGAGTATCTCGGCTACATTACTGTGTCGACGAATGCGCTCCTTGCGATCATCAACAACATCCTCGATCTTGCGACGATCGATGCGGGCGCCATGGTGCTCAATCTCGGGCGCGTCGATATACGAAAAACCATGGAGGCGGCGGCCGAGGGCGTGCAGGACCGACTCGTGCGCAGCGGCATCCGGCTCGAGATTCGCTCGGCCCCGAACATCGGCGCCTTCGTCGCCGACGAGCGCCGCGTGCGCCAGTGCCTTTTCAATCTGCTCGCCAATGCGGTCGGCTTTTCGCCCGCGGGCGAGAGCATTGTGTTTTCCGCCCAGCGCCTCAATGATGCGATCGTGTTCTCGGTGACCGACCGTGGACCGGGTATCCCGCCGGACGTGCGCGACAAGGTTTTCGACTGGTTCGAGACGCATTCGCTCGGCTCGCGCCACCGCGGCACCGGGCTCGGGCTTTCCCTAGTGCGCTCGTTCGTCGAGCTGCACGGCGGATCGGTGAGCCTCGAATCTGCGATGGGCCGCGGCACCACGGTGACCTGCGTTTTCCCGCTCGGCCACAGCGCCGAGCAGGCCGCGGCGTGATATTGAGAAGCGCTCAATCCAGTTGTCATCGCCCGCGAAGGGAGGGCGATCCAGTAACCACGATCGTAGGATGCTTTCACGATTGCGCTTGAACTCCCGTTCGCCGATTACTGGGTGCCCCGCCTTCGCGGGGCATGACAGCCGAGGGATGTGGCGTGCGGCCCTGCTATGGTGCTGACCACAGCGGGTACGTCGAGCTTCTCGGTGGTGCTGCCTGACGAGCACGCGACGCGCCGGCTCGCGCTCGACATTGCAAACTCGCTGCAGGGGGGCGATTTCGTCTCGCTCTCCGGCGATCTCGGCGCGGGCAAAACGACCTTTGCGCGCGCTCTCATCCGTTATCTCGCGGGCGACAATTCGCTCGAAGTGCCGAGCCCCACCTTCACGCTGCTGCAGACCTACGACCTTCCGCAGTTTCCGCTAATACATGCGGATTTCTTCCGCCTGGCGGGCTCTGCCGAATTGTCTGAGCTTGGCTTCGACGATCTGCCCGAGAACGCGGTCGTGCTGGTGGAATGGCCGGATCGCGCTGCCGGATTTCTGCCTGCGGACCGCATCGACGTTGCCTTGACGCTCGCTCCCAAGCTCAAGCTTGAATTCCGCCATGCGCGCGTGACCGGTTATGGCAGGCTCGGCCCGCGGGTCGACCGCATGGCGGCCGTGCGCCGGTTCATTGCCGAGAACGGCTACAGCGAGGCGCTGCGCGCGCGGATCAAGGGCGACGCCTCGACGCGCAGCTACGAGCGCCTCGTGCTCGGTGAGCGTCACGTGGTCCTGATGAACTCGCCGCGCCAGCCCGATGGCCCGCCGGTGCGCGACGGCAAGCCGTACAGCGCCATCGCGCATCTCGCCGAGACTGTCGTTCCGTTCGTGGGCATGGCCACAGCGCTGCGCGAGCGCGGACTTTCGGCCCCGCAGGTCCATCACGCGGAGCTCGATCAGGGCCTTCTCATTCTCGAAGACCTGGGCGACATGCCGGTGGTGAGCGGCGAGCCGCCCGCGCCCATGAAGGAGCGCTACGAATGCGCGGTGGATGCGCTCCTTTGGCTGCACGACCAGCAGCTGCCCGATGTGCTCCAGGTCGCCCCCCATATAGAGCATCGCATTCCGTACTATGACATGAATGCGTTTCTGATCGAGGTCGAGCTGCTGCTCGACTGGTACCTGCCGCGGCTCGGCGCCGAGCTTGCCGAGAGCGAGCGTGAATCCTTCCGCGCGCTGTGGCGCGAGCTGTTGCAGCCCGCAATCGATGCGCCGCCCACCTGGGTGCTGCGCGATTTTCATTCGCCCAACCTGCTATGGCTGCCGAAGCGCAGCGAAATCGCCCGGCTGGGAGTTCTCGACTTTCAGGATGCCGTGATGGGGCCCGCCCCCTATGACCTTGCTTCGCTCCTCCAGGATGCGCGCGTCGATGTAACCGAGCAGCTCGAGGTGGCCCTCCTGGGCCGCTACGTGCGCGGCCGGCGACAGAAGCAACCGGAGTTCGACACCACTGCCTTTATCAGGATGTATGCGACGCTTGCCGCCCAGCGCGCCAGCAAGATCCTCGGTATCTTCGCGCGGCTCGATATGCGCGACGGCAAGCCTCAATATCTGCGCCACCTGCCACGGGTGTGGGGTTATCTGCAGCGGGGGCTGGGCCACCCGGCGCTCGAGGCGCTCAATGCGTGGTATATTGCCCACGTGCCCGCCGTGAGCAGTATTTAGAGGCAATTAGTTCTCCGGGATATAACTGTCTCATGCCCACGTCACCTACATCCGCGATGGTGCTCGCCGCCGGCCTCGGCACCCGCATGCGGCCCTTCAACAAGGGCTCGTTGCCCAAGCCGCTCGTGCAGGTGGGCGGCAAGGCGCTGCTCGATTACGTGCTCGATCGGCTCGCTGCGCAACGGATCGAGCGCGCGGTGGTGAACGTGCATTACCTCGCCGATCAGATCGAGCAGCATCTCGCCGCGCGCGAGCGCCCGCGCATCATCATCTCCGACGAACGCGCCGAGCTCCTCGGCACCGGCGGCGGCGTGATCAAGGCGATGCCCCTTCTGGGCGATGCGCCGTTCTTTCACGTAAATTCGGACACGATCTGGATCGACGGCGAAAAACCCAATCTTGCGCGCCTCGCGGAAGCCTTTGACCGCGCGCGCATGGATGCGCTGCTGCTCCTCGCCTCGCGAGATACCAGCATCGGCTACAGGGGCGCGGGCGATTTCTCGATGGACGCGGACGGTCGGCTCGCGCGGCGCGGTACGCGCGATAGCGTGCCTTTCGTCTATGCCGGTGCCGCCATTTTGACGCGCGCATTCTTTGCTGGGGTGCCGCCGGGCCCGTCCTCAATGTCCCCGCTGTTTGATCGGGCAGCACAAGCGGGGCGCCTCTTCGGCGTGCCACTCGACGGCACATGGATGCATGTCGGCACCCCCGAAGCGGTCCGCGCCGCCGAAGCCGCGCTGCTTGCCCTCGCCCCAGGCGGGGATGACCCTCCCACCACACAGGCGAGGAATGCCGATCCGCGCAGCGCGACCCGATGAGAAAGAGCTACCTGAGGTACGACAGAAATTTCTGAGACGGTTGCAAGGCTTTTTTCTGCGGGTTGTGCATTCCCTACGCCTGATCTTTCCGGAGCACACCAATATAATTCCGCATGCCGAATCTGCGGCTGTTCAGCATACCGGCGGCTGCGCCATTTCTGCCGACGCTTATCCGGGCGCTCATGGCGGGAGAGCTCGTGCGGGGTTTCCCGGCGAGGGGCGATCCGCTCGCGCTCGGCGCTGCGACGATCTACCTGCCGACGCGGCGGGCGTGCCGGCGCGCGCGCGATTTCTTTCTTAATGAAATCGAGACAGATGCCGCGATCCTGCCGCGCATTGTTGCGCTGGGCGACATAGACGAGGACGAGATCGTCTTTGCGCAGGCGGCAACCGGAGAGCTCGCCGCGCCCGCGCTCGAGCTGCAGCCTGCGCTTGCGCCGCTCGAGCGGCGGCTTCTACTCGCGCAGCTCGTGCTCAAATGGGCGAGCGGCATTGCGCCCCCGGGTGCCGAGGAAGCGGCGCTCGTCCCGAGGACCCCGCTCGCGGCGCTCGCGCTCGCCGACGACCTGGCGCGGCTCATGGACGACATGGTTACGCGCACCGTGCCCTGGGAGCGTTTAGACAAGCTCGTGCCGGACGAGTTCGATCGCTATTGGCAGCTCACGCTCGATTTTTTGAAGATCGCGCGCCTTGCGTGGCCGGAGATTCTGAAAGAGCGCGGCGTGATCGAGCCGGCCGCACGGCGCGATGCACTCCTGCGCGCAGAGGCGGCACGGCTCGCGTCGGGGAGAGCGGGGCCGGTGATAGCCGCGGGGTCGACCGGGTCCATGCCGGCGACGGCGGAGCTGCTTGCGACCATTGCGAAGTTGCCGAATGGCGCGGTGGTGCTGCCGGGATTGGACAAGGAGCTCGATGAGGAGGCGTGGGGGATGATTGCGGATGGCGAAGTGCGCCGCCCCCTCCACCACGCTTCACGCACTCCCCCTCCCCCGCTCCGTGATTCGCGCTCCGCGGGGGAGGATGGAGCGCGGGGCGGTGTTTCAGCGCAACTTAGCTTTACGTGGGAGGATGAAAGTCCGGGAGCCGTTTCCCATCCGCAGTTTGCCATGCATGCACTGCTGCGGCGGTTAGGAATTACACGCGCGCAGGTCATTGAGATTGGCAAAACACAAGCAGCGTCGCGGGCGCGGCTCATATCGGAAGCGATGCGGCCGGCAGCCGGAACGCATCGCTGGCAAGCACTCTCGCTGCCGCAGGAGGCGATCGAAACCATCAGCGTGATCGAGGCGGCGCATGCGGAGGAGGAGGCGCTCGCCATCGCGATTGCGCTGCGCGAAGCAGTGGAGGAAAACAAAACGGCCGCGCTGGTGACGCCGGATCGTGGATTGGCGCGCCGTGTCTGTGCGGCGCTCGCGCGCTGGAATCTGCACGCCGATGATTCGGGCGGGGAGCCGCTGGTCAATACACCCGCAGGCTCATTTGCATCGCTTGCCGCCGAAGCGGCGCTCCTCGGGCTTGCTCCCGTCACGCTGCTTGCATTTGTGAAACATCCTCTGATGCGTATTGCGACAGCGCGCGCAATCGCTGCGCTCGAGAAAGCGGTGCTGCGCGGGCCGCGACCGCGGCCGGGCAGTGCAAACCTGGCGCATGCGCTGGCGGCTTTCCGCGACGAGCTTGCGAAAGTCCGCAGAGGAGAGGCGTCTGATGTGCATCCGTCCGATCCGCGGGCGCGGCTGAACGAGCGGGAGCTGAGCGATGCGACTGAGTTGGTGGAAAGGCTCGAGCGCGCATTTTCAGAGCTGGAGACGATGCCGCCGGAGCCACAGCCGCTCACGGAGCTTGCGGCGCGACATTACCAGCTGGTCGAGGGGCTGAGCAGCGAACGGACCCCTACTCCTCCCTCCCGCCTGCA